>JAEZAA010000188.1 GCA_023430625.1 Pseudomonadota bacterium | reverse complement strand
CCGCTGCCCCGGATATTGGCGCATGGCCTGTTTCTGATGGTTCTGAATGTCAACACATCCGACGCCCTTGCCCAGCAGACCGCTCTGGATCCGGCCACGTCCGAGGCCCAGCCCGCGGTTGAACAGGGTTTGCAACCTGGCGCTCAGCCCCCCGAGTCGCTTGCCGGTATGGCTGCCAAGGCGCCGGACGTCGCCTGTACCCTGACCGAGTGCGAACAGTTCCAGGAATGGGCCGTGGGCAAGACGGTGCTGGCCAGCGGACGAGTGGTGATCGTGGCGGAAACGCCGGCCTATTGGGCTGACCAGGCCGAGCACCGCCTGGCTTTTGTCTATACGCCGGGCCGTTGCGATCAGCCCAATCTGTATTTCCGCTATCCCCAGCGCCCCGAGCAGGCGGTGCCGACTACCACCCTGAGCGGACGCTTTCGCGTCAATGCCGCCGATTGGTATGACTTCAAGGGACGCCTGTTCTTTCCTGAAGGACGCATCGGCACCGGCTATTTCGATGTATTTCAGCCATCACTCGCGCTCTTTGTCGATGCCGTTAAAAAGGGTGAAACCCTCAACTCATTGAGCGCCCCCGATGGCTCACCCCAGGTACTGCATGAGTACCGGCTCGATGGCTCGCGGGCGGCCCTGGAGGCGGCCCAGCGCCAGTGCGGCGAGACCCCGGAGCAGCAGGTACTGCCGGCACCGGTTACTGCTGATCCGGAGCTGTCCGGTCAGGCCGTGGAGCGTCATCGGGAGCGGGAAATCCGGGCGGCCATGGAAGGCGTCAGCGCCACCTGCCGAGATCTTGGGTTTCTCAACAACCCGTTGATGGCCAGCGAGTTTGAGCGCCTGAACCGGCGCCTGCAAGCCGAGTTGGGAGTTGACCTGGATGGACTGGGGATTCCTTACGAGGTGGTTTGCCAGGACCTGCTGGACGGCTTTAATGCCGAGGCCCTGGCTGATGGCCTGATCGAGAAGTACCGGCCGGTACTGAATTAGCGCCCGTTCTGGCGGCAACGGCCCGTGCTGGAAGCAGGGCCGTATTGCATGAGCGCGCCATTCAATACTATCGGGCTGCGCTTAAATCCGCCGTTCCGGCGCGACCGGCTGAATCGCGCGACCCTTTTCCTGCGCCTCGAACTCATCCACCTGAATCAAACGGCGCAAGGCTTCATTGGCCTCCCGAATGGCTTCTGCGTCTTGCGGGGTGATCAGGTCGCGGGCCAAGCCTTCTTCGAGCGCCTCATGGTAGTTGGTTTCGTTGAAGCGACGACCCAGCGCCTTGCCCAACTTGTTCTCCAGCGGCTCCACTTCCAGCATCCGGCGGAAATTGTGTTCCACCAGGCCCAGAGGATCGGCCGGATCATCGGAGACGAAGGCACCCGCCGTCAGCCGGTCGCGGGAGGCGTTGGGCGCCAGCAGAATGTTCGCGGCCGAGCGTCCAAGGCTATCCTTGGGCCCCAACTGGCGCCGACCCAGGGGCATGACCACCCAGTGCAGAATCCGGCCGAGCAGGGGCGAGGGGTAATTGCGCAACAGCTCGCTCAGCTGGGTCTCGATGGTGCGCAGGGAATCCTCCAGCGCCCACTGCACCAGCGGCAGATCATTGCGGGGCCGGCCGTCATCGTCGTAACGCTTGAGCGTGGCCGAAGCCAGGTACAGATGGCTGAAGATATCCGCCAGCCGCCCGGACAGTTTTTCCCGCAGCTTGAGTTGACCGCCCAGACTGAGCATGGTCACATCGGCAACAAAGGCAAAGGCAGCACTGGCCCAGGTCAGGCGTTGGTAATAGCGTGTCGTCGGCCCATCATGGGGAACCTTCACCAGGCGTGCGCCGGTGAGGCCAAGGAACATGGCGCGGGCGGCATTGGACAGGGAGAGCTGGACATGGCGACCGAGCAGCTGGTCGAAGGTCTGCAGGCCCTGTTCGGCGTTGGGGTTGGCCGCTGCTTCCATTTCCTGCAGCACAAAGGGATGGGAGCGAATCGCGCCCTGGCCGAAGATCATCAGGCTGCGGGTGAGGATATTGGCGCCTTCCACCGTGATGCTGATGGGAATGGCCTCATAGGTCCGCCCCAGGAAGTTATGCGGACCCAGGCAGATGCCGCGCCCACCCAGCACATCCATGCCGTCGTTGACCACGCCCCGCATGCTTTCGGTGAGGTTGTATTTGAGGATGCCGGACAGCACGCTGGGCTTTTCTCCCAGATCCAGTGCGCCGGCGGTCATGATGCGGGCGGCATTCATGCGGTAGGTGGTGCCGGCCATCCGGCCCAGCACTTCCTCCACCCCTTCGAACTTGCCCACCGGAACCCGGAACTGCTTGCGCAGGCGGGCATAGGCGCCCACGGTGCGGCAGGCAAACTTGCCGGCACCGGTGCTGAGCGCCGGCAGGGAAATGGAGCGTCCGGCCGCCAGCGAGTTCATCAGCATCATCCAGCCCTGGCCGATACGATCCCGGCCACCGATCACCCAGGACAGGGGAATAAAGACATCCTTGCCGCGGGTTGGTCCGTTCTGGAACGCGGAACTGAGCGGGTAATGGCGGTGGCCGATCTCGACGCCCGGCGTGCTGGTGGGAATCAGGGCGCAGGTGATGCCCAGGTCTTCTTGGTCACCCAGCAAGCGGTCGGGGTCGCGTGCCTGGAACGCCAGGCCCAGCACCGTGGCGACTGGCGCCAGGGTGATATAGCGTTTCTCCCAGGTCACCCGGAAGCCCAGGGTGCGCTCACCCTCGAAGTCTTCCTCGCACACAATGCCGTAATCGGGAATGGCGCCCGCATCGGAGCCGGCGTAGGGGCTGGTCAGGGCAAAGCAGGGGATTTCCTCGCCACTGGCCAGGCGCGGCAGGTAGTGGGCCTTTTGTTCCTGGGTGCCGTAATGCAGCAGCAGTTCGCCCGGGCCGAGGGAGTTGGGCACCATCACGGTGACGCCGGCACTGATGCTGCGGGTGGAGATTTTCATGACGGCTTCGCTGTGAGCCAGGGCCGAGAAGCCGAGGCCGCCGTACTCCTCGGGGATGATCATGCCGAAGAATTTTTCCCGCTTGATGAAGTCCCAGACCGCAGGCGGCAGGTCGTTCAGCTCCTGGGTAATCTGCCAATCATCCAGCATGCGGCACAATTGCTCGACCGGGCCGTCGAGAAAGGCCTGTTCCTCGGGCGTTAGGCGGGGCAGCTTGTAGCCGTTCAGGGTGTGCCAGTTGGGGTGACCGGTGAAGAGGTCGCCATCCCACCAGACGCTGCCGGCATCGATGGCTTCGCGCTCGGTATCGGAGATGGGCGGGAGGACATTCTTGAACCAGCGAAACAACGGCTCGATGATCAGACTTTGCCGAATGCCGTCGACATTCAGGATGACCGCTGCCGCGATGAAGAGGAGCCAGAGCAGGATCAGCGAGTCATCGTCGGCCAGCTCGCCGATGACCAGCAGGACAAATCCCGCCAGGGTCCATTGCTTCAGGGACGCGCGAAAATACGCCAGCGCCCAGAGGGTGGCAATCACAATCAAAAACCAGATCAGCATGGTGCAAACTCCTTGTGCGCCTGTTGGGCAAGTCCGTCCGCTCAACAATATGCAATGTCACGTTAAAAACCAACCCCCGGGGCGCCAACAGCGGGACTTGGACCCTGACGGCGGGGCACTGGTACACTGCCTGCTGCACGCCGGGATTCCCCACGTCGCCCTGATTTCAGCGGGACATCAGATGACCTTCGAATTTGTCGAGCGCATTGCGCACATTGGCGCGGACGCCTGGAACGCCCTGGCGGGCACGGCCTATCCCTTTCTGCGCTACGAGTACCTGCACGCGCTGGAAGCCTCCCGTTCCGTCGGCGGGCGCACCGGCTGGTGGCCTTGTCACCTGGTGGCGCGTGATGAGCAGGGGCTGGCGGGGCTGCTGCCTTTGTATGAGAAAAGCCATTCCTGGGGCGAGTACGTGTTCGACTGGAGTTGGGCCGAAGCCTATGAGCGCAGCGGCCTGACCTACTATCCCAAGTTGTTGAGCGCCATTCCCTTTACAC
>JAEZAA010000177.1 GCA_023430625.1 Pseudomonadota bacterium | reverse complement strand
TGCTACGCCGCCAGCAGTATCAGAATCAACAGCAGCTGCCGGCGGGCCTGCACCTGGACCCGGCATTGCACCAGGCAAAGCTCGACAACGAGTCGCTGGATCTGACGCCCGTCGAGTTCCGATTGCTCAATATTCTTTGCGAACACCCTGGCCGCGTCTATTCCCGCCAGCAACTGCTCGATCAGATTTACGACGATCACCGGATCGTGACCGATCGCACCGTGGACACCCACATCAAGAATCTCCGACGCAAGGTGCAGGCGGTGCGCCCGGAACCCGAACTGATCCAGTCCGTCTACGGCATCGGCTATAAGCTGGTTCTCTAACAAGGGCACCAGCCAGCCGCCGCTGGCTGAGTCAGGGCTAACCTGCAGAGTCCATCGCGATATAGCTTCACCTTTTCTCCTCAATTTGCCCAAATTCCGCTCACATTACACTAATAGTCTGAGAGCGTCGTAACCCGGGAGGCAATTCCCGCCTCCGCTTTCACACGAGGAGTATCACATGAAAAAGACCAGCATGAAGTTCATCACGGCCCTGGCATTGTGCGGCAGCATGGCTGCGTTTGCAGGCCCCGGCATGAAAGGTCCGATGCAGGCGATTGATGCAGACCAGAATGGCGAAATCACCAAGCAGGAACTGGACACTTTTCAGCAACAGCACTTCAGCAAAGCAGACACGGATGGTGACGGCCAGATCACATCCGAGGAGTTTCAGGCCGCCAAAGAACGGATGCAGCAGGAGCGGATCCAAAAACATTTCAAACGGATGGATAAAGACGGCAATGGCACCCTGAGCCAAGAGGAATTGCAAAGCAAGTTCCAGAAGTATTTTGAGAAGTGCGACAAGAACAGCGACGACGTCCTGAGCAAGGACGAACTCAAGCAGTGCCATCACGACAAGGGCAAACACAAAGGCACGGATAAAGGCCGAAGCGAGAAGCCATCGCAGTCCGAGCTACCGCCCAACCGCAACCAGTAACTCGTGACCAAGGGCGAGCCGTCTTGGGCGGCTCGCCCGCTTTGACGCTTCCGCTATCTCAGCTGTTTACTATCCCAATGGAGCCACCGCTCCCATCCGGTTTGAAGGTCCCAGTCCAGCAGTACGGCCGCATGCCGAAACAATAACAAGAACCGAACGCCGACCATCGATGCCGCCAACCTACAGCGATTCATTGTCGAAGGACTTTTACCAGACACCGATGCACCGTCGTCAGTGGATCAGCCTGTTCTTCGATGAAGCAGGCCCCGATCTCTCCAACATCGGCAAACTCTATAAGGCCCATCCCGGCGGGCGGGCGGAAGGCTTTTATCGTTTCTATTACGGCGGAGGATCCCGTGGCAGTGGTGGCAACACACCCGCAGAGCAAGTCCCAGCCGCCCATTCAACCGCAGATCTGGACCCTTACCAAATCAGCCACGCGCTGTATGACCTCTCCCAATCCCTCTCCACCTCGGAGACGTTGACTGAACATAATATCGCGCTGTTCGGCAGCGGCCGGGGTGCGGCGTCAGCCTGGCGACTGGCGAGCATCCTGGTAGAACAGGGCATTCCCAATCCGCGCCATCCAGGCCAGCCCTTCCGGATCGGCCATGATTTCCGCATCCGCTTTCTTGGATTGTTCGACACCCTGACGAATGGTGCGATTGGCGTTGAATCTTCGCCACCCCCTCCCCTGGCTACAATTCCGCCTTCGGTCGAGTCCGCCCTGCATCTGATCGCCGCCCATGAGCGGCGCGCCCATTACGAGGTTCAGTCGCTGCGCCGAACAGCCGACAGTCCTCTGTTGCCCCAGCATCAGGAGCGCCTTTGCCCTGGCCAACATGGCGACGTTACCGGCAGCTATGCCCAAGGCGAGCAGGGCCGGCGCAATGAGCTGGCGCGAGTACCTCTGCATCAGATGCTGGCGGCCGCCCTGCAACAGGAGGTTCCATTGCTGTCGTTGCCACAACTGAAGGCGCGGGACCCGGAGTTCTATGCAGAGTGGGTCATACCCCAAGAGCTTGCCGGCTTGCACTTGGAATACAACCGCCGCCTTCGCCCTGAAACGGATCTGTACCGGGAATGGGCACACCATGAATGTCTGTACTGCCGCTGGCTTTGCCTTTTGGCGGATGAGTCGACGGAGTTGACCGGAATACTTCAGCAGAGCCTCACAGCCTCTGCGGACTCAAACGAGAGGAACCCGGAGCAGGCACGGGAATTGGAGCTTGCCCGACAGGCACTGTGCGAGGAAGTGGCCAGTGCGCGCTGGCGCCGCATTGTTGCGGAGGGAGGAATACCGGATTTCGATCCGCCGGATTCGGCGTGCGACCGCAAACTTTTAGATGAGCTGGGGCCAAAGGAACGGGCTTATCGTCGCATCGGCTCCAATGCCTTGGTCGCCAAACCTCTGCAAGCCCATGAGCGTGACATGCTAACCTGGATGCAGATCGCAGAGCCTCTGCCCACGAGCATCCAGCAGTTTTTCGCCTGCTATGTACATGATGGGATCGCCCACAGCCGGGGCGATCACTATTTACAACGTCGCACACTGTACTTTCGCGAGGCCCCTCCCTGGCACCAAGCCATCGGACGAGCCCGCGAACTGGCTACCGGCGGCTTTAACGCTCCAGAATAGCCGTCACGCCCTGGCCGCCGGCCGCACAAATGGAAATCAGACCACGGCCCGAACCCTTCTGCTCCAACAGTTTCGCCAGGGTAGCGACGATGCGGCCGCCGGTGGCGGCAAAGGGGTGACCTGCCGCCAGGCTGCTGCCCTTCACGTTCAACTTGCTGCGGTCGATAGAACCGAGCGGCTTGTTGAGACCCAGTTTCTCCTTGCAGAACTTGGGATCTTCCCAAGCCTTCAGGGTGGCCAGGACCTGGGACGCAAAGGCCTCATGGATTTCGTAGAAGTCGAAGTCCTGCAGTTTCAGACCCGCGCGCTCCAGCATGCGAGGCACGGCGTACACCGGTGCCATCAGCAGACCTTCCTGCTTGCCGACGAAATCGACCGCGGCGGTCTGGCTCCAGGTGAACCAGGCCCGGACCGGCAGCTTGTGCTTCTTCGCCCACTCTTCGCTGGCCAGCAACACACAGGAGGCGCCATCGGTCAGCGCGGTGCTGTTGCCGGCAGTCATGGTGCCGTCCTTGTCGAACACCGGCTTCAACTTGGCCAGTTTCTCCAATGTGGTGTCCGGACGCAGCAGGTTATCCCGCTCCAGCCCACCCATGGGCGTTATCAGGTCGGTGAAGAAACCTTCGTCGTAGGCCTTGGCCAATTTCTGGTGGCTTTCCCAGGCCAGCTTGTCCTGGGCTTCGCGGGAAATATCCCACTCCTTGGTGGTGATCTGGCAATGACCGCCCATGGACAGGCCGGTACGCGGCTCGCTGTTGGCCGGAATCAAGGGCACCAGGTGCTTGGGACGAAAGCGGGACAGCGCCTTGAGCCGCTCCGGGTTGGTCTTGGCCCGGTTCAGGTCGAGCAGGATCTGACGCAGTGGCTCGCTGATGGCCAGTGGCGCATCGGAGGTGGTGTCGACACCGCCGGCGATGCCGCACTCGATCTGGCCCAGTGCGATCTTGTTGGCCACCAGGATAGCCGCTTCCAGGCCGGTGCCGCAGGCCTGTTGAACGTCATAGGCCGGAGTTTCCGGGGCCAGGCCGCTGCTCAGTGCCGACTCCCGGGTCAGGTTGAAGTCACGGGAATGCTTCAGCACGGCACCAGCGACCACCTCGCCGAGCACCTCGCCCTGCAGGTTATAGCGGTCCACCAGGCCTCGCAGCGCGGCAGTCAGCATGTCCTGGTTGCTGAATTTCGCGTATGCGGTGTTGGAACGAGCGAAAGGGATACGATTGCCGCCAATGACTGCGACGCGACGAACAGTTGATTGCATTCGGAAACTCCTGTTAGTTCAGCACTCTGCTGTTTAGCAGTCTAAGTAAGCAGGGGCAACTGCCATTGGCTGCGGCGACGGCAGCGCTACAAAGATCAGCCAATTGCCATTCGAGGTTTTCGGGGTAGAAAGTGATCTTATCAGGGTAGAAGGTTATCCTATCGCCTTTCCATCAGCCGCCCTGCTCTTCGTTCCACCGGTGGCCATGGTACAGGGAATGCTCCACCCGGGGCAGGCCCTCAAACGGCTGGCGTCCGCCCCCGCTCATTGTCCATAATGGCGCGACCTTCAGCCAGAAGTAGCGACTCTAGAAACAGCAACAACTTGCGAGACTCCCTCCACAACCATGAGGGTTCGCAGCAACAAGGAACCGATGTCCTATGTCCGACCTCTATCAAAAAGTTGCCAATTCCCCTTGGGGTAAGTCCGTCGTCAATGCCCTGAATCTGCCGGCACCGGTGATTCTGGAGCGCCAGGGCCGCGCGGATTCGCCGTTTCTCGAAGGTCAGGCCCTGGTAGGTGCCGCCCAAGGTGGTTCCCTGCTGGAAGCAGCTTGTACCGTGATTGCCGGCAGCCCGGCCACCGTGTTCTATACCAGCCAGCCCGCGTCACTGAGTGCGTCCAAGGTTGCCGCCACCAGTGCGCGTGCCAGCGAAGTCGATCTGGCCAATCTGGAAGAAACCCGCCGCTTCAAGGCCATGGTGTTCGACGCCAGCGGCATCAACGATGCCCGCGAGCTGCGTGCCCTCTATGATTTCTTCCACCCGGTTGCCCGCAAGGTCGCCAAAAGCGGCCGGATCCTGATCCTGGGGCGTCCGCCGGAGAAATGCGATCCCGCCAAGGCAACCGCCCAGAAGGCACTGGAAGGATTCACCCGCAGCCTGGCCAAGGAAGTTGGCAAGGCTGGCGCCATCGCCAACCTGGTTTATGTGGAGGAAGGTGCGGAAAGTCTGATCGACGGTGCCCTGCGCTTCCTGCTGTCGCCCAAGGCCGCCTATGTCGACGGCCAGGTGCTGACCATTAACAAAGCCGCCAAGCCAAAGGGCCGCATCGACTGGAACCGTCCTTTGAGTGGGCAAACAGCCCTGGTAACAGGCGCCTCCCGCGGGATCGGTGCCGCCATTGCGCGTGTCCTGGCCCGTGATGGCGCCAAGGTGATTGCTCTGGACGTACCGGGTGCCCGCGAGAGCCTGGAGCAGGTCGCCCAGGAAATCGGCGGCGTCCCACTGCTGGTGGACATCACGGAGGACACCAGTCCGCAACAGATCGCCGACTTCCTGCGCAAGGAATCCGGCGGCGTTGACGTGGTGATTCATAACGCGGGCGTGACCCGGGACAAGACCCTGGCGCGCATGCCGGAACACTTCTGGGACCTGTTGATGGAAATCAACCTGGTCGCGGTGCAGCGCATCAACGAGAAGCTGCTGGCTGAAAACCTGGTGCGCAAGCAAGGCCGCCTCGTTGGCATCGCCTCCATCGGCGGTATCGCGGGTAACTTCGGCCAGACCAACTATGGCGCGTCAAAGGCAGGTGTCATTGGCTACACCGAAGCCATGCAACGTGTGTTGAAAGACGGTATTACGGTGAATGCCATTGCCCCCGGTTTCATTGAAACCCAGATGACGGCGGCGATGCCCATGACCATCCGCGAAGCCGGCCGGCGCATGAACTCGCTGTCCCAGGGCGGCCAACCCCAGGATGTCGCCGAAGCGGTGGCCTTTATGGCAAGTCCGGGTGCGGCCGGTATCAGTGGCCAAACCCTGCGGGTGTGCGGTCAGAGCCTGATCGGGAAGTAAAGAATCGGCACACTCGGTGTGGGGCTGCGCTTTAATGCGGCTCCCGCACCGAGCCCTCTTCCTGCTTTTGACGGCGGTATTCCACGGGTGTGGTACCGACCCAGCGCCGAAACGCGCGATAAAAGGTACTCGGCTCGGAAAAGCCGGTCAGATAGACGATCTCATCGATACTTTCGTTAGTCTGGGCCAGCAGTTTTTTGGCCAGATGGCAGCGGAACTCCGCCAGCACCTGGTTGAAGTTGGTATCGGCTTCATTGAGTCGCGTACGCAGGGTCCGCGCCTTGATCCCCAAGCGCCGCGCCACCACCTCCAACGACACCTCACCAGACTCCAGCAACTCCGCAATCACGCGCCGCACCTGGCTCACGATATCCTGCAGCTCAAGGCGTGCCACTTGCTGGCTGGCCAACTGCTCATGCAGCTTCAGCAATTCGGGTTCAGCATGAGGCGACGGCAGGTCCAGAAGCTTTGCATCAAACCACACCTGATTGAGCGGTTGCGCGAATTCCACCGGGCAGCCAAACAGCCGTTCATGCTCAAGGCTGGAAGCCGGTGCCGCATGCTCAAAGGTAATCCGGGTCGGCTGAAAGGCGCCTTCCGTAACAAAGCGAAAGAACTTCAGCAGCCCCAAGCAGAAACATTCGGTGAAATGACGGATCTGGCGCACGCTGGTATTGGCCGTGTCCAACGTGATGCAGGCCAGATCCCCTTGAACCTCCAGCCGCGAATTCGCCGCGTCGCTCAACAGCCGCTGGTAGGCCAAGCCACGCCGTAAGCCCTCGCCAAAGGTGGGACTACTGAGAAACAGATACTGCAGTACCTGCCCGCGCAGAACCGGAACATGGACCCCCAGATGCAGGCCGATATCGGGATCACCGCTGACATCCTCGAGGGTTTCCCAGAAAAACACCTGGGCCTCATGGGGTGTCCGCAGTTGCTCCTGGGCCAGATACTCAGGCGTGATGCCACAGCGCCGGAACACCTCGTCTACATCAACGCCCTGATCCAACATCGCCTGATGAATCAGGCGGACCATTACACCCGCATCCGTCTTGTTCTCGATCATGGAATTCTATTTCTTCCAAATCTTGCGCACATCAATGAAGAAGAAGACACCTGGCCATGCATCGCCCGCCGGTAGGGTCCAAGGTTTCTGAAACAGACGCTAAGATTGACTCATCCGACGGCACAAATGTGCACATTGGCCAATTCAGCCTGCTCAGCGTGCCTATACACTGCTCTGAGTTAGGCACTTCAGGGGAACACAATGCTCCAACAGGAACCGATTGTATTGACTCAGGAACCTTCCCTACCCGCGTTGTTCGCCAAGGCGGCCCTGAAACGCGGCTCCAGGTCCGGCACGGGCGTTAACCTGCCCGCTTTGCAAATTGTCGTGAGAGGCATCAAAGTCAACCTGCAACGCCTGCGACGATACCAGAAAGTCTGTGGCTTTCAAGAGACACGGGTGCTTCCATTGACGTACCCGCAGATCATGGCATTCGCCATCCAGATGCGGCTGATGACGGACGAGCGGTTTCCGCTGCCGCTGATCGGTCTGGTTCATCTGCGCAATGAAATATCCCAACAACGGCCTATTCTGCCCGAGGAAGTCCTCGACTTCCATTGTGCGATTGCCGGACAGCGTGAGTCTGAGAAGGGACTCGAATTTGATGTTGTCACCCGCATCAATATTGCCGGGCGTCTGGTCTGGGAAAGCACCGCAACCTACCTATTCCGACGCAAGTCTCGCAGTACATCGCCACGCAAGGCCGATGACCAGCCCATCAACCGCCACAATCAGCGTCTGCACTGGCACCTGCCGGACAGCATTGGCCGCCAGTATGCGCGGGTCTCGGGTGATTTCAACCTGATCCACCTGCACCCGCTGACCGCCCGGCTGTTCGGCTTCAATCGCGCCATTGCCCATGGCATGTGGAGCAAGGCGCGCTGCATCGCCGAGTTACTGGATGCCAAACATCCAGGGCCCGTGCGCGTTGCGGTGCAGTTCAAACTACCGATCTTCTTGCCGGGCGATGTGGATCTGGCCTGGCACTGGTCGGATTCGACCTGCAACTTCGAACTGCTCGGCCACAACAACGGAAAACCCCACTTGGCCGGCGTGATCGAGCTGTTCGACCGCTGATTATTCCAGCTCGGCCTGCAGGATCGGCAAGGTAAAGTAGAAAATGGAGCCGCCCCCTGGATTGGGGCGGTAGCCGATCTGCCCGCCCTGACTCTGCATGATGGACTGACAGAGACTCAGACCGATACCCATGCCGGTGGCCTTGGTCGTGACAAAGGGCGTGAACAGATTCTGAGCCACTTGTGGACTCAGACCAACGCCGCGATCGATGACCCGCACCTCCACGAAATTTTCGTTCACCCGCTCGGCCTCAACGTGCAGCGACTGCTGGTCCAGGGGAACGCTCGCCTGGGCCTCTAGGCCATTGCGGATCAGGTTGAGCGCGACCTGCTGGATGGCCACCGGGTCCACATAAACGTCCGGCAGTGCCGGTGACACATCGACCTTGATGAGATCCGATGGCTGCGCGGTATCCAGTTGGGCCAGCATCTGGGTTTCTCGCAACAGGCCAAATACGTTGGTTTTTTCCCGACCACCACCGTGCTTGCGGATGAAGCCCCGGATCCGGCGCAAGACTTCGCTCGCCCGGTGAGCCTGGCGCTCGATTTTTTGCAGCGTCGCCTCCAGCGCCTCGCGATCAACCGTCTCTCCCTTCACCAGCCGGCCGGCCACTTGCGCGTAATTGGCAACGGCCGTCAGCGGCTGGTTCAGCTCGTGGGCAATACCCGCCGCCATCTCGCCCATGGTGCTCAGGCGGGAAAACTGGGCCAGTTGGGCATTCTGCTCATCCAGGCGGCGCCGTGCCTGCTCCAGCTCAAGCTGGCGCTGGAGATCCTCGCGAATATCCCGAAACACCACCACCGCACCGGAGACGTCGCCGTTCCGCCGCGTGGGTGAGAGGCTGAGGTCAACCGGCACGCTGTCGCCATTGGCCTGACGAAACAGTTGTTCGGGCAGGCGCAACGCCTGGCCGAACACTAACGCATTGTGCAGACGCTGACGCGATTCCATCTGGTCTTCGGTAAAGTGCTGTTCAACGAAATCCCGGCCGATCAGCTCGTTCTCCGGCAAGCCACTGATTCGCGCGGCCGCCGGATTGGCAAACACGATGCGGCCCTGTGGATCGATGCCATAGATACCCTCGCCCATGGCATTAAGGATGCGTTCCTTATCGATCTGAAGCGCCTGGTTGCGGGCACTTAGCTCGTTTTTCAAACGCTGAATCGTCAGGTGGGTTTCAACTCGGGCAATCACCTCCCGCAGCTGAAAGGGCTTGGCAATGTAATCCACGCCGCCCGCATCGAAGGCGCGCACCTTGGAGTCGGTATCCTCCAGTGCGGAAAGAAAAATGACGGAAATATCTTGGGTCAGCGTGTCCGCCTTGAGCCGGCCACAGACTTCATAGCCATCCATTTCCGGCATCATGATGTCCAGCAGGATCAAGTCGGGATGAGATTTCTGAGCGATGGCCAGTGCTTTCTCGCCGTGATCCGCCACCAGCAGCTTATAGCCGCGGCCGTCCAGGGTTTCGTAAAGCACTTTCAGGTTCTGCGGGTTGTCGTCCACCAGCAGGATTTGCTCCTGCCGGGCGTCCACGCCGTCCGTTACGTTGATCATAGAAAAGCCCCTGCCTTGGCTGACCCCGCACTGGCGGCTCCCTCCATGGAGCCGCTGGTCGAGAAAGCGTTGCGAAATAGCAACACTATAGCGAGGCCGGTTCGAGGCCCTTAATACGCACATCCCCGTACACCGGAGGGCCGCTTTCCTTAAACAAATTCAAATCTTTGCGTCGGATCAGGCTTCCTCGCGGGCCAGGATCACCATCCGTACCAGTTGCGCCAGCGAGTGCGTACCCATCTTCTGCATGACCCGCGAACGATGAATCTCTACCGTGCGCTGGCTGATATTGAGGTCGATGGCGATGACCTTGTTCGCGTTGCCATCGATCATCATGTCCATGATCTCCCGCTCACGGGGCGTCAGCGTTTCCATGCGCCGCTGGATATCCTGCTTCTCCAGGCGCACATTCTGCTTTTCCGCATCCAAAGCCATGGCCTTCTGGATCTTGTCGAGCAGTTCCTGGTCGCGGTAGGGCTTTTGTACGAAATCGACCGCACCAAGCTGCATCGCTTCCACGGCCAGGGGCACATCACCGTGACCGGTCACGAAAATGATTGGCAACTCGCAGCCGCGTGCCAGCAACTCTTTCTGCAGTTCCATACCGCTCATGCCGGGCATTCTGATATCCAACACGATGCAGCCATTCAGGCGAGGGTTCCAGGCATCCAGAAAGCTCGACGCTTCCGGATAGGCCACAACCCGATAGCCTTCCGCCTTCACCAGCAGTTGCAGGGAATCACGAACCGCTTCGTCATCTTCTACGACATAAACCGTGGGCTCTGTCATGCCAGATCGATCTCCATCTCTTTCAGAAAAACCTGCGTTTCCCTTGGTGGGCTTTAAGGTCAGTCCCGTTAGTTTGCCGTTTCCTTCGGTTCTGCTTCAACCTGTTTCTTTGGCAGCTCCGTGGGCGGCGTGGCGCCGTTAACCAACGGCGGCGCCACCAGGGCGGGATCGACCCGCAC
>JAEZAA010000139.1 GCA_023430625.1 Pseudomonadota bacterium | reverse complement strand
TTTCCCTTAGTGGGCTTTAAGGTCAGTCCCGTTAGTTTGCCGTTTCCCGCGGTTCTGCTTCAACCTGTTTCTTTGATACACCCGAGGGCGGCGTGGCGCCGTCAACCAACGGCGGCGCCACCAGAGCGGGATCGACCCGCACATCGAACCAGTTCATGTTCCAGTGCAGGTGGGGCCCGGTCGCACGTCCGGTTGCGCCGACACGGGCGATCAGATCCCCCTCTGCCACGTCCTGACCCGGCTCCACCAGAATCTCGCTCAGGTGGATGAAGGTGGACGAAACCCCCAGGCCATGATCGACGATCAGGGTTCCTCCGGAGAAAAACATGTCCGGATGCACCAGGGTCACCACACCATCCGCGGGCGCCACCACCGGCGCGCCCTTGGGCGCAGCCACATCCACGCCGCTGTGGGGTGCACGGGGCTCTCCATTAAATATACGCTGACTGCCAAAGACACCACTGATGCGTCCGCTGGCCGGCCAGATGAAAGATTGCTGGAATCCCCTGAGATCGCTATCCCGCTCCCGGGCGGCACGCGTCAGCTTGTTCTCCTCGGCAACCCGCGCCAGTTGCGCAGGATCTGGATTGACGTGCTTGTTGGCCACGCCGGAAATCCGCTGGATGTCATACTCTCGCTTTTGCAGATCCAGCTCCCGCGTCTCCACCTCACCGCGCGGAGACTCAATTTTCAATGTCTGGCGCAACGGCGCCTCGCGCGCAGTTCCGAACACAAACTGGCCTTCCGGCGTCACGCGCAGGGATTCACCATTCAGCCAAACCTTGCTGCCAGGCTCCACTTGCCCTCGCAGCAAGGCGCCCTGCGTGAGCTCGCCCTGCAGGACCAGCTCAGCACGGGGGGATTGCTGATCTTGCGCGAACGAAGTGGATGCTGAAAACAGCGACGCGCTGCAGAGGATGGGAATTAACCAGTGATTCTTTCGCATGTTTTACCTTTCGTTTTACCTTCAAGGGTGGCTACACCACCTCACTAAGGCACCTCAAAGGTGACCAGAATAAACGGATGGTTGCTGGGCACTGCCTCCGGGAAACAGGCCTCATAGCCGGTTGGCACATAGGAGCCGTTGGTCATCAGGTAATCGATACGGTGCGTGCTGCAATGCGCACTGTCCGGTGACGCCAACAGAATAAAGGGATCCAGCAGCCGCCCCAGTAGCAGGTCTATTTCCGCTGTCTTGCTGCCCGGCTGAAACTGAGGACCACGACCAGAGTAGGCGTTCAGCGTGCCGCCAACGAACGCAGGCTCCGGCGTTTTGGCGAGCATGTCCAGCATCATCTGCGCGGCCATCTGGCGCGCTGGCGACGATACTTCAGGTCCCATGTAATGATCATTGGCATCATGCAGCCCCAAGTGCACCGCCACGAACTGAAGCGGATAATTATCCATGATCGCGTTGGCACTCAGAATCTTCGACTGCCGGGATTCCAGCTCACCGGGAGGCGCGATCACCTGCCGCTTGATGGAGTCCAGGGGAACCCGCGACGCGATGGCGAGATCCGTCTTATCGTCCCGCAACAGCGCCACGTGGGGCATGCCCGCCATGGTCGCGATCAATTCAACGCGACGCGGGTCCGGCATGCCGCCCAGCAACAACACGTCGACCTGGCGGCCAAGGGTCGCTCCCCAGCGCAGGTATTCGGTATCGGAGTATTCGAATCCGCCCTGGGCATTAAAGCTGCCGACCTTGATCTGATCGGGACCGAAGAAGCGCAGAACCGCCGGCTTTGAGCGTGACTTCTGGCCTTGACCATTCACGCTTTCGGCGGTCAGCGTCAGGGTCATGTCCAGGAACCGGTTCGGCGGACACTTGCCGCGCTCAGCCCCCACAACAATCACAAATTCATGACGCAGCCGGCGCGGCAGCAGCTCCACCGCATCCACCCGTTCCACCTGAGGCACCAGCTCCTCATGGATCGGCTCCATACGGGCCAGCATTTTGTCTGCGGACGCCTTGAGATACTTCGGGTTCTGTACGGGCAAGCAATTTACCCGCACCTCGCCCTGCAACCCCAGCTGGCGCACACCGGTTTCCCGGTCTGCACCGGTTGCCACAAAGCGCACCTGATCGCTGCTGCGCACACGGCGCAGCATGCCGCGCTTGGCCGTCTGATCGAGCACCACATTGTGACGCAACCCTTCCGTCTGCAAGCGCACGGAGGGCGGCGTTGGATCGACATAAACCGGGATCTGAGGTACTTCCGGCGGTTCGGGTGGTGCCGTCTGACAGGCTGCCAGCAACGCAATGATCGACAGCAGGGAGGAGCGCAGGACAACGGACGCGGACATCTAATCTTCCAAAGGGCATGGATGCCCCGTTAATTCATGATCGAATGGGACCCTGCATGATGCGTCAGGCACGAATTCCATCGCCCCGGACAAGGGATCTGGCTCTGAGAATAGCCCATGCAGCCTTAGGCCGAAAGCGATGGCAGCCCCCGTAAATGTGCTGACTGGACTGGCTTTCGGCATCCACGCATGGCCGTAACAGGTCTATTGCTCAGGGAATGATTTACCATGTGCGCAGTCCAACGTCCTGCGGGCGCCGATCAGGGGCCCTGCACACTCAGCATATAGATGACCAACCATGGCGAGGAATCCGAATGCAGTCGTCATTCCCGTTCGAGCAGACTGAAAGTCCGGCAACAGGCTCCAAACCTGAGTCTGCTGCCAGCTTGGATCAAGCCCATGAAGTGATCGAACTCGACCATGGTCGCCTGGACCTGTATCACCAGTTCTTGAACCCGGAGGCCGCTGAACGCCTGTTTCAGCAACTACAGACTAGCCTGCAATGGCAACAGGCAAGCATACGCCTGCACGGCAAGGACATTCCCATCCCCCGCCTGCAAGCCTGGTATGGCGACCCGGACACGGCCTATGGCTATTCAGGCATCGCCCTCAACCCCCTGCCCTGGAGTCCCGAGTTACAGACGTTGCGCGAACAGCTTAACGCGCGCTTCGGGCAAGAGTTTCACACCCACTTCAACAGTGTGCTGTGCAACCTGTATCGGGATGGCCAGGACAGCGTGTCCTGGCATGCCGACAGCGAGTCCGCCCTCGGCACCAACCCCGTCATCGCCTCCGTCTCCCTCGGTGCGGTTCGCCGCTTTCAACTGAAGCCGCGGCGTGGGCGGCACGAGGCCCTGTCCCTGGATCTGCCCCACAATTCGGTGCTGATCATGTCCGGCGCACTGCAGCATCACTGGATTCACCAGGTGCCGAAAACGCGCCTGCCGGTGGGCCCGCGGATCAATCTCACCTTCCGCCGGATTGTGACAGACGCAGTCTCGCGCTAAAGCCTGAACGCCACTTCAGAAACAGCGCTCCGAAGCACTAGCGATGCAGTTTTTTCTCGTAATCGCGCAGCAGGTCCAGCTTCGCCTGGACTTCACCGAACAGCGTGTTCTTTGGATAGCGGCCTTTTTCATTGGGCTTGCCGATTGGTAGCCCTGTCAGCAACTGCAAGGCCTCCAGCACCGTCGACACGCCATAAATGGCAAATCGCTTGGCCTTGGCCGCCGCCACCACCGAATCCTTCAGCATCAGGTTATGCACGTTGGTGCGCGGAATAATCACCGCCTGATCACCCGTCAGACCCTGGATCTCGCAGGTTGCGAAGAAACCTTCAATTTTTTCGTTCACCCCGCCCACTGGCTGGGTTTCGCCGAACTGGTTCATGGAACCGGTGATGGCAAAGCGCTGGTCAATGGGCCGCCCGCTGATCGCCGAGATCAGGGCACAGAACTCGGCCATGGACGCACTGTCGCCGTCCACTTCACTGTAGGACTGCTCGAAGGTCAACGAT
>JAEZAA010000099.1 GCA_023430625.1 Pseudomonadota bacterium | reverse complement strand
TACCAGAACTTCCTGATCCTTGAATTCACCGCCTTGGCCGTGCTCATCGGCAGCCTGTTCTGCCTTGGTCAACTGACCGAAAGCGGGCAGGCCCTCAACCTGGTTCATCGCCTGTTGCCCACACTCTCCAGCGGGCTCGTGCTCACCGGCTTTCTCGGCGCCATGTATGTCCGCTGGGTGGATGCCGCGGAAGCCCCCAACCGCCCGCGGCGCCTGCCGTTCATCCTGTTCTGGCTGCTGGGCATGACCCTGTTCCTGATCTGGCTGGTGGCCGCCTCCCAATGGCTGCTGCACGGCATCCCCGAATCACCGTCCGAGCCGACAACTTCATCGGCACAAGGCATGGACTAATTCACCCAAGATGCGTATGATGCGCATCTCGAAATTGTTCGTAAGCGCCCGTAGCTCAGCTGGATAGAGCGTTGCCCTCCGGAGGCAAAGGTCAGAGGTTCGAATCCTCTCGGGCGCGCCATATAAAACAAGGGCTTGCAGGAAACTGCAGGCCCTTTTTTATTTTCTGTGGCCGGATTGTGGCCATGGTGTGGCCAGAACGAATTAACCTCTTTCATGAACCGCGCCGAGGGCGACCTTTGGCCTGCTAGTCGAAAGGGCTCTTTTAGCCACACAAATGCGTCGTCTTTTCGACTGGATCAGACCCGATCAGCTGCAGCCATTGTTAGTCATGCCACGATGCTTAAGTAGGTAAGCAGCGATGGGTAATCCCCCATTTTTAACCAACCTCACAAGTAGAGCGGTTTAGGCAGCCAGTGCTACCTATTGTTTTCGGGTGATACTGGCAAGCCCCCTCAACGGTCACCTATATTGAGTGGCCTTCTTAGCAGAGCAGACAACGGATTAATGTTGAATACAAGCACGCCCTTCGCCAAAGCTATTTTCGAGCTCTTCACGCAGCTTGAAGAACTGATCCAAACGCAAACCAATGAGCCCGGAGCCTGCAGGGCTTATCTATTTGGTGGATGCGCTGTGCATATTCATACCAATGCCCGAGGTAGCAGCGACGTCGATGTAGAACTGGAGTCCATGAAAAAAGGGCTGAAACTAGATGAGCTGGTGCTAGAACTAGATCCGGTTTTCTATGAGGACCCAGAGGCAGGTCAGGAGGTTCTCTATTACGACGAAACCTTCACCCCGACTTTGGCGCCCCTACACGAGGATTACCAGCAAGACGCGATCCCTCTGGAAACTAGGAACAATTCCCCGCTTTGGGTCTATGTCGTCACCAAGGCGGACCTGGCCGTTTCCAAACTGGGACGTTTTGGTGAACAAGATATTCTGGATATCCATACCCTGTTCGACCATGGCCTGGAAGTTGAGTCTTTCCGTAAGCGCGCTGACTCGGCGATCCGCTATGCGGTGGGTAATGACACCGAATTGACAGGTCGCATGAACCACGTTATAAGCTCATACAAGCCCATAAACGGTTAGTTTTTGAACGACCATGAACAGTCTTTACGCGGTTGCCCAAAAAGGTCTTGAGAAGGCCAGCCCCGAAGAAGTTCAGGAGGTCGCCGTGTCGGTCTGGCACCAGCAGTTCACCCCCTCTTTTAGCGAACTAACTGACGTAGAGGCGCTACGCACGGCAGGCTACTTGGTGGACTTCCTGTCTCGGTTTCATTGCGTAGAACCTGCTCGGAAGCAAGAACTCCAGGTCTTGGTTTCATCACTGAAAGCAAGACTCCCGATGCCACCCTCAGCCCTTGAATCCAGGCATAAAGTCGACAGGCTGGCACAGGAATGGGGCCTGTCGAGTGATCTAAAGCCCTTTCTGAAGTCCATCACACCCTATCAGACCCGTCAGTACACGCTTCAAGCACGCGAGGTTCACTGACGCTCTCCCGCCCTGCCAACAGGTTCGCCTCAAGCGCGAGCCCATGGACAAAGCACTTCGTAGATCGGGACAAAGCTATCCCTGCATAACGTCCCTTCAGAAGAACCTCAAGCGAATGTCGTTAAGGGCTTGCAGGAAACCGCAGCCCTTATTTTATTTTCCTCGTCCGCCTCCCGGTCAGCCCCAAAACCGGAGAATCTCGTCACTACCGTACACCAGCAGTACACCAGCCACCCCGACAGCGCCCGCTAGCCATACGCAACACCCTGACATCAAAATGCAACATTCCTTTCTGACAATGCCCTTACTCGCTAAAGAGGTTTGGCAAGGGACGCCCCAACGTGGCGTCATTGACATTAAAAAGAGGAATGCATGAGAAGCTCTATCCTAAGCCGTGGACTTACCCTGACCCTTCTGAGCGCTGCTGTGGCGGCAGCAAACGCCGGCACCGTGACCACTGATGGCCAAGACATCGTCATCAGCACCAAAGGCGGCTTTGCCGCGAAAACCGCAGACGGCAAGCACGCCTTCAAGATCGGCGGCCGCGTGCAGCTGGATTACAACAACTTCGACGGCGTGTTCAACGCCGACCAGGATGGCAACACCGGCAGCGACCTGTTTTTCCGCCGCGCCCGCCTCTTTGTCTCCGGCACCATCGACAAAGACTGGGACTACAAAGTGCAGTTCAACGTTGGCGAAGATGGCGGTGACGGAGGCTCCGTAGAAGACCTCTTCATTCGCTACACCGGCTTCGGCGACCTCGCCAACCTGACCTTTGGTAAGCAGAAAGAATCCTTCGGTCTGGAAGAGCTGACCAGCTCCAAACACATCACCGCCATCGAGCGCTCCGCCCCCACCAGCGCCTTCGCGCCGGGCCGCGGTGTCGGTGTGCAGCTGAGCGGCTTTGCCAGCAACTGGACCTATGGCGTTGGTGTATTCCGTAACGATGAAGGCGGCAACGACGAAATCGACTGGGCCATGACCGGCCGCACCACCTTCGCGCCGATCGTCACCGACACCACCGTTCTCCATCTGGGTGCGGCGGTCAGCCAGCGCGACGGCACCTTCGGTTCGTTCAACGTGCGCCCCGAACTGCGCGCAGTGGATGGCTCTGATCGCATCCAGTCAGCGGACTTCGACGACTACGGCTCGGAACTGCGCATGGGCCTGGAAGCCGCCGCCGTGTTCGGCCCCTTCCACGCGCAAGCGGAATACTTTGATTCCAGCTTTGAAGGCAACGGCGGCAGCGACGACTACGACGCCGACGGCTACTATGCCCAGGTCGGCTTCTTCCTGACTGGCGAAAGCCGCCCCTATGACAACGAAGGCGGCTCCTTCGACAAGGTCAAGCCCAACTCCGGCATCGGCGCCTGGGAACTCTTCGCCCGCTTCAGCCAACTGGACCTGAGCGCTGATCTGAATAACCAGGGCGAAACCGGCAACGCCGCCGACATCATGACCGTGGGCGTGAACTGGTACGCCACCAGCAGCGTGCGCGCCGGCATCAACTACGTCATGGCGGATTACGACAACGCCATCAATGGCGAAGACGATGGCAGCGCGATTGCTGCGCGGTTGCAGATAGCGTTCTAAGACATTGAGCGCTTGATGCAGTGGTACCAGATGCCGGTCTGCGTGGCTGCACGTGGGCTGGCATCTTCATAAAAGCTTTAATCTTTCAGTCGTGTGTTAGTTTGCCCCCACTTGTGTGGGGGCGTTTTTTGTACCTACGCCACTTCTATGCTTTGATTCATGTAACTAAGTGAATCCTCCTGCCGTGGTTTCCATGCAATTCGATCACTACCTGAATGCGTTTCGCCGTTTACGCGTCAATATAAATGCCAGCACGAAGCGCCCCAGCCCTCACAAAATTTGCTTGCTGCTCGCGGTAATAGATCAGGCCGAGGCGGGAGTCCTGACGGAGAATCGCATCACCTATAGTCACGACCTCCTAGACCGTTACCTCAGTTACTTTGATGCAGTGCGAACGGAGCAGGACCATCCAAATCCTTACTTTCCGTTTTTTCATCTGAAAAGCAGCGGTTTTTGGCACCTCGTCGTGATACCTGGACGCGAACAAGCTGCCAATGCCATTACTTCGGCGCGCTCGAACAGTGCGATCACCGATAACTTTGCGTACGTACGACTAAATGATGACCTGTACGCATTACTCATGGACGGAGCCGCACGGGAAGCGCTCGGCAATGCCCTTGCACAGCACTGGTTCGACCGAGGCTTTCAGGAGATTTCGCGGATTCGGGATACGAATCGCCAAATCAGCATCTATGAATATCTGCTTCGTCATCCGGATCAGCCTCGGGAGCGCACCATTCGGGAAGCCCCGCCAAAGGAGATCCGCGACCCCGCTTTCCGACGCATTGTTATCGAAGCCTATGATTTCCGCTGCTCGGCGACCGGCTGGCGCGTCATCCTGCCGGACTCCCGTGTGATGGTTGAGGCGGCGCATATCGTGCCCTTTGCGGAAAGCCAGAACGACGATCCACGTAATGGCTTGGCGCTGACGCCTTCCTTCCATTGGGCTCTGGATGCGGGCGCAATTGCGCCGGGGCCTGACTTCAAGTGGCATGTCGCCAAGAACATTGATCGGCGCTTTCCCGAGAATAAGCCCCTTTGTGATTTGGAAGGAACGTCACTCATTTTGCCGAAGGACAAAAACCTTTGGCCGAAGGAGGAGTGGTTGGAGTGGCGTTATAGCCGGCTGGCATGATCAGCCGGCAACAGAAACACCAGGGTCTCCCACCAGACCGCATCCCGCTGCAACTGATCCTCATCCCGCCCCGCATAGACGCTGACCAGCGCCCGTTGCCGCGCCCAGCGCTCAAGCTCCTCCGCGTTCACTTCAAAGAACTGGCGCTCACCATCGCCGGGTCCATGGCGCAGCGTCACCACCAGCACGTCGCCCGGCGCCAGCAGCTCGGTCAGGATGCGAAAGGCCCGCTCCCGTTGCGTGGGTGGCAGATGCATCCAAACGGCTGAGACCAGGATGAGCTGAAAGCGATCGCTCAGAGCGCGCACATGCTGCAGGTCGGGCAGGCGGTCGTCGAGCCATTGCACCGATTGGCCTTGAGAGGCCTGCTCGCCAAGCTTCCGCAATTCCGCGGCTGGTTCCACCGCCAGTACGTCCCAGCCACGAGCGGCCAAAGCAGCCGCATCTCGCCCGCCACCCGCACCGATATCCAGCGCAAGCACTGGCTGCACGGGCAAGTGAGCGAGCCAATGGCGATGAACCTCCTCAAATCGAAGGCTTTGGTATTGCTCAAAGAAGCGTTGAGCATGGCGGTGGTAGGGATCGTCCATAACCGTGATCTTGTAGAGCCTAAAGTGATTTCAGGATGAGCTGTTCAATGGAGTTTAATACAGAGAAGGACTTCGCAGAGAAGGCATTTGGTTAGTTCATTACCATGTAGAGTTCGCCCCCAATCTGCGTGTTCAGAAGTCTTGCCTGTTCATTAATAATGAACACCTGAAATTATTGAACAGAATTGAGAACAACTGCGGATTCAAATGATTCAGCGCTCATTAACGAATTAGAATCCAAAGTTCAGCCAACGTAGCTCACAAAACGGTCTGCCATTGAACCTCCTACACCGCCACATCGAACGTCAAATCATCAACCTCACCGGGTTACCGGTCGGCGGTATCGACTACGAACAGCCAGCAGGAGACCCCGGCCTGTTCGGCCCGGACTGCGTCTGCTGGCGGGTGCATGGGGATTTCCCCGCCATGATCTGTGGCGGCATCAGTGCGCTGATGTTGCAGATGCTGCACCCACTGGCACTGGCCGGTGTTTGGGATCACTCGAACTTCCGCGAGGACATGCTGGGACGGTTGCGGCGCACCAGTCAGTTTGTGGCGGGCACGACCTTTGCGGCGACGGCGGATGCCGAGAGGCTGATTACTAAGGTTCGGCGTATTCACGATCAGGTGCAGGGCCAGGCGACTGATGGTCGGCCTTATGCGGCCAATGATCCGGCGCTGCTGCGCTGGGTGCATGTGGCCGAGCACTATGGGTTTCTCAATAGCTATCTGCGGTATGGCGCGCACTCGCTCAGTGAGGCCGAACAGGATCGTTATTACGACGAGGTCGCTCGCATCGCCGAAGCCTTGGGTGCCACGCAGGTGCCCCGCTCACGGCAGGCGGTTGAACGGTATCTGGAGCAAATGCAGCCAGAGCTGGTGTATGACGAGCGCACGGCGGAGGTGATGTCTCTGTTGCTGTCCGCCCCCACGCCCAATTGGCTGACCAAGCCGGCGGGCATTCTGGTGACTCAGGCGGCGGTTGATCTGTTGCCGGATTGGGCACAGGCGATGGCGGGGCTGCGGTTTTCCTGGCCTCGGCGTCGAGCGATTCGCCTGGGCATGACGGGTTTGGCGCCGGTGCTGCGCAAGTCTGTTCGCAATGGGGCGTCGCATCGGGCTAGGCGACGGGTGGGGGCAGCAGGTTAGTTTATAGGAGACGCCTAAACTCGATTGATTAAACTGTCAGTCGGTGTTGCATTTTGCAACATTCGATTCAGAGCGCTACACTACGTCTATTCATTGACTGTGGTAATTCTGGAGACCAGACCATGGCAAGCGCGATTCGACTGGATGACCATCTTGTTCAAGCAGCCAGCACAGAGGCTGCCTTGAACCACCGCACCACCCCCAAGCAAATCGAAATGTGGGCCGCCATTGGCCGGGCTGTGGCCCAGGGCGTCAGCATGGAGGATGCGTTGGCGGTTTCCCAGGGGCTGGCTCGCGTGCATGTGGAGCGGGTCGTCAGCCAACCAGTGGAAACGAGTCAGGTTTTTGAGCGCATTCAGCAGGCACGCGCCAGCAAGCAGCTCGCGCAACGCCTGCAAGCGAACCGAGTCGTTTATCAGGCCAGCGCGGCTCACCCTGGCTATCTGGAAGAAATCCATCCTGATGGAAAGCGACGCATTGGCATCTTTGAAAATGGCGTCTTCGTTGTCCGGCAGGTGACAGAGTAAGACTCAGCGAATGAATCACCGCCCCCAACTCTGGATGCTCGTCGGCGGCAATGGCGCGGGCAAAAGTACCTTTTACCGGGAGTTCCTGGCGCCCTTGGGCATTCCCTTTGTGAATGCCGATCAGTACGCCCGCGAACTATGGCCAGATAGCCCGGAGAAGCATAGCTACGAAGCTGCGGAAATCGCCGGGCGGGAGCGGGCTCGTCAGCTCCAGCTGAACGCGACCTTCTGCTTTGAGACGGTATTTTCACACCCTAGTAAGATTGATTTTATCGCCCAGGCGAAAGCACAGGGCTACGAAATCAAACTCTTCTACATTCATCTGGAGTCATCCTCACTCAATGAGGCCCGGGTGACCATGCGCGTGGCTGAGGGCGGCCACCATGTGCCGCGAGATAAGATCTTGAGCCGGCTGCCCAGAACCTTCCAGAACGTCAAAGCTTGTCTTGGCCTCGTGGACGAATTGCACCTGTTTGACAACTCATCGGCAGATGCCCCCTTCACGCCAGTGGCCAGTTGGGTGGGTATGCAATGGGAGCTGTTTGAGAACCCTATCCCGGAATGGGCCGAAGCCATCATCGCACAATGATTTATTAATCAATTTATCAGTGCGACCGCCCCTCTCCCTCCAAACTAATCCCCATCGCCCGCAGCTGCTCCGCCAGGCGCGGATTTCCCGTCGTACGCCACTGCTGGTAAAGGGCCAGGATATCCTGGTTGTTGCTTCCCACCTTGCGCACGCAGGCATGGGCGACGAGATCGAGAAAGACGGCGAACCGCTGTGCCAGCTCACCAAACACATGACGGTTGCTGAAGGCGTTGTCGGCTAGATAGTCGTAGGCGCCGCCGCCCATGCCGACGAAGTAGTCTTGGCGCAGGCCTTTGCGGGCGTAGCGTTCGGGAAACAGGGCGCCGAGGAAGAGGGCTTGGTCGCCCAGTTGGCGCAGAATCAGGCAGCGTTCGTGATCGGCGGTGGCTTCGTGGGCGTCCTTGTACAACAACGCGAGGGGGCGTAGGCCCAGTTGGCCCTGGTCGTAACTGAAGAGCTGACGGCTGTCGCCGAGGCGGGCCAGCACCGAACCCACGTACCAGAGGGTGTCGTCTTGGGGTCGCGGGGTGTGGGCATCGGCGCAGGTCGCCAAACGTTCCCGAAAGTAATCCCCCAAAGTGCGCTCAAAGGTTTGAACAGCTCGTTCCAGCATGCCGACACCTCTCACCGGTTGACCTCTCTATTAACTATAAAACAGGAAGCCTCCTTTTCAAGGCATAACAAAACCATGTTTTATAACAAAATATTTTAATTCCAGACGCATTAATCCCTCTTGAAACCGGCGGGAGAGAACATATTTTCGCGATCGAGGGCGGCATGATGACCGTCCCGTCCTAATTTTTTCCCAGTGTTTTGAAGACATTCAGGAGGAATCCTCAATGCAGATCAAACCGCTGTATGACCGAGTGGTTGTACGTCGACTGGACGCGGAGACCACCACCAAAGGCGGCATTGTTATCCCCGATAAATCAGCCGAAAAACCTACCCAGGGCGAGGTGCTCGCGGTGGGTGAAGGGGCGCTGCTGGACAACGGCGCGCTGCGCGCGCTGGCCGTGCAGGTGGGCGACCGGGTGCTGTTTGGCCAGTACGCCGGCACCGAGGTGAAGCTCGACGGCGAGAGCTACTTGGTCGTGCGTGAATCCGACATTCTGGCCATCATCGACAACGTTCAGGAACAGGAGAAAGCAGCATGAGCGCCAAGATGATCAGCTTTTCAACCAGCGCCCGCGAACGCATGCTGGCGGGCGTGAACATTCTGGCGGATGCCGTGAAGGTCACCATGGGCCCGAAAGGCCGCAACGTGATTTTGGACAAGAGCTTCGGCGCGCCCCGCGTCACCAAGGACGGCGTCAGTGTCGCCAAGGAAATCCAGCTCAAGGACAAGTTCGAGAACATGGGCGCCCAGATGGTGAAGGAAGTGGCGTCCAAGACGGCGGATCTCGCCGGTGACGGCACCACCACCGCGACCGTACAGGCTCAAGCCATCGTGCGGGAAGGCCACAAGGCGGTCGCTGCCGGCATGAACCCCATGGACCTCAAGCGCGGTATTGATCTCGCCGTCAGCGCTGCGGTGGAAGAGCTGAAGGCACTGGCCAAGCCCTGCGCCGACAACAAGTCCATCGGTCAGGTAGCGACGGTCTCCGCCAACTGGAACACCGACATCGGCGACATCCTGGCCCGCGCCATGGAGAAGGTCGGCCGCGACGGTGTTATCACCGTGGAGGAAGGCAAGTCCCTGCAGAACGAGCTGGATGTGGTCGAAGGTATGCAGTTCGACCGCGGCTATCTGTCTCCCTACTTCATCACCAACCCGGACAAGATGCAGGCGGAGCTGGATAATCCGTTCGTGCTGTTGCTCGACAAGAAAGTCAGCAACATCCGCGAGCTGATTCCGGCGCTGGAAGCCGTCGCCAAGGCGGGCCGGCCGCTGTTGCTGATCGCCGAGGATGTGGAAGGCGAAGCGTTGGCTACGCTGGTGGTGAACAACATGCGCGGCATCCTCAAGGCTGCGGCCGTGAAGGCGCCCGGCTTTGGCGACCGCCGCAAGGCCATGCTGCAGGATATCGCCATCCTCACCGGTGCCCAGGTGATCTCCGAAGAAGTGGGTCTGTCCTTGGAGAAAGTGGACCTGAGCCAGTTCGGTAGCGCCAAGCGGGTGGTGATCACCAAGGAGCACACCACCATCGTCGAGGGTGCTGGCCAGAAGGCGGAGATCGACGCCCGCGTGGCCCAGATCCGCAACGAAATCGAAGCCTCTACCTCCGACTATGATCGCGAGAAACTGCAGGAGCGAGTCGCGAAACTCGCCGGTGGGGTGGCCGTGATCAAAGTGGGTGCCGCCACCGAAGTGGAAATGAAGGAGAAGAAAGACCTGGTGGACGACGCTCTGCACGCGACGCGCGCCGCCGTGGAGGAAGGCATCGTCGCCGGTGGCGGGATCGCCCTGGTGCGCGCGGCCCAGGCGGTGCGCAAGGCGGAGCTCAAGGCCGCCAATGAAGACCAGCAGGCCGGTATCCGCATTGCTCTGCGCGCCATGGAGGAGCCTTTCCGCCAGATCGTCACCAACGCCGGTGTGGAGCCCAGCGTGGTGCTGGACAAAGTCCGCGGCAACGACAGCGCCGACTGGGGGTACAACGCCCAGACTGAAGCGTACGGCGACATGTTCGCCATGGGTATCCTCGACCCGGCCAAGGTGACCCGCACCGCGCTGCAAAACGCCGCGTCCGTCGCCGGCCTGATGCTCACCACCGAAGCCATGGTGACGGACGCACCGGAGGACAAAAAGGCCGCGCCCGCCGCGCCGAACTACGACTTCGACTGACTCTCCAGTCACTTCACAGGGGGCCACCGGCCCCCTTTTTTTACCTCGCACCAATACCATATCGTAAGAGCTTCTCAAGCGAAGCAATCACTTCGGAAGCCCGGCACCGGCTCTTGATCCTTACCAGTCGCCCCCCCTCGCCGCCCTTCGTCGTTGCGAACCTGGGCTATAGTGATAGGCGATGTAATCTGGATACGCGCCCATGTACCCCAAACAACCGGAAAGTTGTTGTCGTGCCGGCAAAAACTTCTCTTTCTGCTTTCACCTGATCGGTTTCCTGTTACTCCTGTGCCTGATGCGGTCGGCGTCGGCCATGGAGGTCGTTGAAATCCAACCAGGCTTTACGCAATCACCTGTCGGCTGGGCGGCCGGTTATTATCTGGATCAAACACAAGCGCTGGAACTCGATGATGTTAGGCAATTGGCCGAGGACGCCTGGATGGAGCCCGAGGGGGAATCACCGTCGTTCGGCTTCAGCCTGGATCATCTGTGGGTCAAGCTGGCGCTGCGCAACCAGGCGCCGTCGGCCCAGCATCTGCTGCTGGAAATCGCCTATCCGCCGCTGGACCACATCGAGGTTCAGTTGGTTCGCGATGGCGAGCTAGCCGAACGCTTCCAATTGGGCGATACCCTGCCGTTCTCGCAGCGGCCGATCAATCACCGCAATTTTGTCGTGCCGGTGCCCATGGCTAGCGGCGAGTCCGTCACCCTGTATCTCAAGATCAAGACGGAAGGCACCCTGCAGGCTCCCATCACGCTCTGGGAGCATCAAACCTTTCATTCGGAACAACAATACGCGCTGATCACCCAGGGGCTGTATTTCGGCATCATGCTGGTGATGATCCTGTATAACCTGTTCCTCTATTTCACCGTCCGCCACCCCAGCTACCTCTACTACACCGGCTCGGTGCTGGGTATGTCCTGCATCACGGCGGCGCTGCAAGGCATCGGCTTTCAATTTATCTGGCCCGGCACACCCGCGTTCAACGCCGTGGCCATTCCGGTCAGCATTAGCGCCTTTAACGCCATGGGGTGCGTGTTCGCCATCTCCCTGCTGGACATCAAAACCCGGGCGCCACGGGTGCACGCGTTTCTGGCGGTCTCCGCCTACTTCTACGCCCTAATGCTGGTGCCCGCGTTCCTGCTGCCGTACCACATTTCGGTGCTGGTGATTGGACTCATTGGCGCCGTTTGCTCCTTCTTCGTTTTTTTCATGGGCTTTTATCTGTGGAGCATTGGCGTGCGCGTCGCGCGCTTTTACGCGCTGGCCTGGTCCATGCTGCTCGGCGGCTTTTTCCTGCCAGCCATCAGCAAGCTGGG
>JAEZAA010000061.1 GCA_023430625.1 Pseudomonadota bacterium | reverse complement strand
GCCCTGTCCCAGGTGGCGCCCCATCAGTTGCAGCCGGGTTTGCGGCAGCACCCGCCAGGCCAGGGACAGGTCCGCGACCCAGTAACTGGACGCATCCCGCGCCGGCAATTCATCGACGTAACGCAGGTAGGTATTGAGCTGCCAGCGGTCGTTGATGTCCCAGAGCGAAATCAGTTTCAGCATGTCGTTGGGGGTGCTGCCGGCGATATTGGGGCCGCGCTCGGTATCCAGATTGCCGGGCTTGGACGTGATATCCAGCTCGGCATGGGTGTAATTCAGACGCACCAGCCAGTTCGTTGCAGCCTGCAGGGTGACAGACGCCTCCACACCCTTGATATCCCCTTCCATTGCATTGCCGAGGGTCAGTACCTCTGGATTATCCGGGGAGATCACCGTCGTCATCAGATCCCGGTACTTGCCCACATAGGCCGCCAGATCCACCTGCCAGACGTCCGCCCAGGCCTGGCGCCAGCCCAGCTCATAGAATTCGGCATATTCGGGATTGAGATGGTCGTTGGCATCCAGCACCACCGTACCCGTCCGATCACTCACCAACGCATCATGTTCCAGCCGGGTGGGCGTGCGCACCGCCTTCGACCAGGCCGCCCATAACAGGGTCCGCTCCGTGAAGGCATAGGAGGCCCGCACATTCGGCTGCCACTCCTCGCCGGAATAGTCGTTGACTTCGTACTTGGTGCCTACCACCAGGTGCAACCGGTCATCCAGAAAGCCGATGTCATCCTGAAGAAAGGCGCTTTGCACCTCGTCCGAGCGCCGCTGCGGAATGAAACGGGCCTGGGCCGGCGACTTGACCTCATCGGAGAGATTGCGGTAACTCAGGCCGCCGACCAGTTCATGGTTGCGCCAGCGTTGCAACAAGCGGTAATCGGCGTCCCAGACCTGGCGCTGATCGTTGAACTCGCCGGATTCCAGATGGGTGCGGTCGTAATAGGCCGAGAACTCGTGGTTACGGTCCGGGTTCGCCCAGTGGCTCCATTGAAAGCGCAGGTTGCCGCCGTTGTACTCCTGGCCAGGCGTAAGCAGCCCTTCGTACTCCGGGCCCTGCTCGCCCCGGTACAGATCGCCCTGCAGGGTGAGCCGGTCCTGCCGGTTCAGGTGGTGGTCCAGCCGGAAGCCGGCCTGGGCCATGCGCGCGTCGTCTTCAATGGGGCCGGCCAGAGCGCTTTCATCGCGTCGGGTGAGCTTGCCGTAGACCCGGGCGAAGGTATCCTCGCCCAGCTTGCCGCCGTAGCGGGCCGCCACCAGGCCCCGTTCTTCCAGGCCGGCGCCGAGTTTGACCAGGCCGCCCTGGGTGCTTTCGGCATCCTTGGTGATGATGTTGATCACGCCGTTGACGGCGTTCGCCCCCCAGTGGGTGCCGCCGGGGCCACGAATGATTTCGATGCGCGCCACGTCTTCCAGCAGCACATCCTTTTCTTCCCAGAAGACCCCGGAATAGAGCGGCGTGTAGATACTGCGGCCGTCGATCATGACCAGCAGCTTGTTGGCGTTGCCCGAGTTAAATCCGCGAATGGAAATGGCCCAGCGATTGGCGGCCAGGCGCGCCACTTCCACCCCGGGCGCATAGCGCAGGACCTCGGCGATATGCGTCACGCCCAGGCGTTGGATCTGCTCGTTGGTGATCACATGCACGGCAGCAGGAACCTTGTTCAGTTCCTCCGGCTTGCGCGACAGGGATGTCACTTCGAGGTCCATGAGTTCGGTCAGGCTGGTGCCCTTGATATCCAGCGCCAGCTTTGCGGGCTCGGCATCGGCCATCCCGCCAAAACCCAGGCACATCACACCCGCCAAAACTTTCTTCATATCACGTTCCATGCAATGAAGTTTCAGGGCTGCAATACAGATTACAGCTCCCCCTCAGGGAATCACTAGCGCCCTTCACCGCCGCAATGGCGAGGTGAAAATGACAGATATCATATTTTCCCCGCCGCTCCTCCGGTTTAAACCTGGATGAAGTTCAAAACATGAAGCGGTTCTCAGGAATAATCATCGCCAGGTTTACTTGAGAGGTTTGAGCCAGGCGCTGAGGGTCTTGGCAGTCTCTTCGGATTCATCCAGCTCCTTCCAGGCAATGGTGGCCTTGAGGCTGGGCTGGCGCCGATAGCCCAGGCGTTGCCAGAAGGAATCCAGTGGCAGGTAGCCGTCAGGCCGGCGCGGGTGATCCTCCGGCCGATCCACGGCGCAGAACAGGCACCAGTCCATACCACCCAGCGAGCGGGCGTAGTTTTCGCGGGCCTGGAAGAACTGCACGCCGGTGCCGCGGCCGCGGTAATCGGCACGGATCACGGATTCACCGAAATAGAACATTCGCGCAGGATCAAAGCCGGCCTCGATGAAGGGCTGCTGGAAGGCGGCCGATTCATCCGTCAGGGGGATGCCGGTGGACACACCGACAATCTCCTCGCCGTCGCGCGCCAGCACAAACAGGCTGCGGGGCGACTGGGCATAGGTGGCCACATACTGGGCTTCATAGTCCAAAGAGCCGTCGTAGAGGTAGGGATATTCCCGAAAGACTTCCATGCGCAGGCGCGCCAGGGCGGGAACATGAGGCAGGATGTCCTGCCCGGTCAGGGATTGTAAGTTCAGTGCCATGCCAAATCGCTACCAAGAAACAAGAGCCGCTACCGCATCAACAAACGAATGGCGCTATTATAACGCCATCCGATTGCATGGAAATTGATTGCAGGAGACCGACCGCACGGAGATGCCATGACCCAGCCCGCCTTCCCACCTGCTTGCCACGCCTTGCGCGGCCCTCTGCTGCATTTTCTGGCCGATCCCGGCCCAGGCACACCTGTTGCGGGCAGTTATGAGGCATTCGAGGACGGCCTGCTGGTCCTGCATGAGGGTCGTATCCTGGCTGCGGGGCCGACGACCAGCCTGCTGGCGGCGCTGCCACCGGGTACCGCCATCGACCACTGGCCGGACGCGCTCATCGTGCCTGGCTTTATCGATGTGCATGTCCACATGCCGCAACTGGGCGTGCTGGCCAGTCATGGTGCCCAGTTACTGGATTGGCTGGAGACCTATACCTTTCCGGCGGAAACCCGTTTTGAGGACGCCGACTGGTCGCAGCAACAGGCCCGGCTGTTCCTGGATCTGCTGCTGCTCCACGGCACCACCTCGGCCCTGGCGTTCAGCACCTCCCATGCGGTGTCCGCCAGTGCGTTGTTCGAGGCGGCCCACGACCTCAACATGGCCATCACCACCGGCAAGGTGATGATGGACCGCCACGCCCCTGATCAGCTGCGCGACGACACCCAGGCCAGCGCCCGCGAGTCTCAGGCCTTGATCGACCAGTGGCACGGGCGCGGACGTCAACGCTATGCCGTAACGCCGCGCTTTGCCGCCACCTCGACACCGGAGCAGCTGGCCCTGGCCGGCAGGCTCCTGCGCGATAATCCGGGCGTGCTGATGCAGACCCATTGGGCCGAAAACCAGGCAGAAATCGCCTGGATCCGGGAGTTGTTTCCTGAGCGCAGCAGCTATCTGGATGTGTACCGCCACTATGGCCTGCTGGGCGACCACAGCGTGCTGGCCCACGGCATCCACATCAGCGACGAGGACCGCCGCTGTCTGGCGCAAACCGGCACCCGCATTGCCTTCTGCCCCACGTCCAACACGTTTCTGGGTAGCGGCTTGTTCGACTTGGGACGTGCCCGCCAGGCGGGTGTGAAGGTGGGACTGGCCACCGACGTGGGCGGCGGCACCAGCCTGTCCATACTGGCCACCATGGCCGAGGCCTATAAGGTCTGTCAGCTACAGGGCCAGAGCCTGAGCCCGTTCCAGGCGTTCTACATGGCGACGTTGGGGAATGCGGAGGTATTGCAGCAGGCCGACAGCATCGGCAATTTCGAGACCGGCAAATACGCCGACGTCCTGGTACTGGATCCGGCCGCGAGCCCCATGCTGAAGCTCAAACAGGCAGCGGCGCCCACCCTGGCCGCCACCCTGTTCAACCTGATGATCCTGGGCGACGACCGGGCGGTGCGCCGCACCTATGTGGCCGGCCAGTGCCTCTACGACCGGAATCGCGCAGGCGCTGGCCTTTCGTGAAGGTCGGCGGTTAGAGCTTAACCTCGCCCCGCTGCCAGCTGTCCGCCACATTGCGTACCAGCTCGCTCAGTTGCTGTACATCGGCGTTTGCCGATGCATCCGGCACCGGATCGGCGCCCAGGCTGAGGAAGATCTGGTTGAAGGAGGCCCGCACATCGGCGTATTGGAGATCCAGCGCCAGCGCCGCTTGCACTGCATTCAGTTCGCTCTGGATTAGGGCCAGGTCGCCCACTCGCCGGGTGGAGGCCGCGGCCCGTTGCTGTTCCAGAATCCGGCTGTCGATGGCGTGGAGTTCCTTGGCGGTATCCAGCAGCCGCACCGATTCCTGGAAGTTGGCCCGTGCCACGTGCAACTGGGTCAACACCGCCATGCTCAAGGCCTGGCGCCGGGCCTCGATCACCTGCTCGTTGGCTTCCGCGTAATCCAGGTTGGCCGGGGCCGACAGCACGTTCAGCAGGTTCCAGGTGACCTTGGCGCTGTAGTCCGCCCAGCGGTTGTTCTCCAGGTAGGAGTTGCTGTCGTAATGGCCGCCCAGGTTGAACTCGATGCCCGGCAGCATGCGCAGCAAGGCCTTACGGGCCTCCAGCGCGCCGATGCGGCTCTGGTAATGCTCTTCGCGCAGTTCCGGGCGATGGCCGAGCGCCAGCTCTTCCAATTGCGCCATCTCCACCGTCAGCTGCGGCACCTCATAGGTATCCGCCGGCATCGCCAGCTCGAAGGTCTGTCCGGGCGGCAGGCTGATCAGCGCCGCCAGTTCGGTCTTCGCCATCACCAGCTCCTTGCGCTGGGCTTCCAGCCGGCTCAGGGTGTCGAGCAGGCTGCGCTGGTAGTTCAGGGCTTCCAGCGGCGAGCGCAGGCGCAGCGACTCCAGGGTCGCGCTGTCGCTGCGGGCCTGGCGCACCCGCTCCATCAGCGGGTCGATGCGTGCCAGCAGGCGCTCGGCGGCGACCGCCCGCCAGTAGGCGGCATTGATCTGCTGCACCGTGTTCTGGATAACCTTGCGGCGCCGCTCCTCGAGGATGAGGCTGCGGTCGGCATGCTGCTGGGCGCTGTAATAGCTGACTCCGAAATCCAGCACGTTCCAGGCGATGGTCAGGTCCGCTACCTGGCGATCCCGATCCAGCGAGGTGGAGGGTTCCAGTGATTGGCGCTTGGTCAGGATGCTTTCGCTCGACGACGCACTCTCGTTGGTGCGGCCCACGTAGCCGGCGCTCAAGGCCATGCGCGGCAGCATCTCGAAGCGGGACAGGTCGAGCTGACCGGCGGCCATCGCCTGCTCCATCAGTTGCAGGCGTCCATCCAGGTTGTACTTGATGGCCCGCGCGACAGCCTGCTCCAGGGTCAGCGGCCCCTCGAGAGCCTCCTGCTGGGCGAACATTCGGGCCAGATCCTGTTGGATGGTCTGGCGTGCCTGGTCCAGTTGCAGTGGCTTGGGCGTCACGGCACAGCCGGCCATCAGGGACACCGCCAGGATCGCCACACTCAGGCGCGCGGGACGCAGGCCTGGAACACTTGTTTTCAACCCCATGATTGAGTTCTACCTTCTTACGTCGACAAGCAATTTGATCGAGCGCGGGAAAAACCCGCGCCCCTGGTTCTTAACGATTCGGTTGAGATAACGGTTAGGTGCTGGGCCCCTCGGCATCCTGCGCCGGGTACGTTTGAGGACCTTGGGCGTCTTGCGCCGCCAGGGCCGCCGCCAGGCGTGCCGTCTCCTGCTGGAACTCCTGGGCCTCGCGGGTCATTTGCAGCGCGAACGACAGGGTGCCTTCACCAGCGGGCAAGATTTCCATCCCGGTCTCCGGCATGGCGTCGGCATCGGCGGCGATCAGGGCGGCCATCAGCAGTTCCAGGTCCGCGCCACCGTCCCCATCCGGTCCGACACCCTCGGACCGGGTGGCCTGAGGGTCGCGTACCGGTTGCCACAGTCCTGCCCCAACCTCCACCCGGAAGTCGGTCG
>JAEZAA010000029.1 GCA_023430625.1 Pseudomonadota bacterium | reverse complement strand
AGCATTCCTTCAAGAGCGCCGAGGCCATGGCCAAGGTGTTCGCCGATCTGCCCGAGGTGCTGGTGGTCAGACATGGCAAAGTCCAGCGCCTGCCGGTGCGGCTGGGGGTGGAGAGCCTGAGCCTGACGGAAGTGGTCAAGGGGCTGGCCGAGGGCGATCTGGTGCTGGCAGATCCGGCCGTCAGCGCGGTGGGCGAGCGCGTTCGGGTGACGCCCCAGGCGCTACCGACGGCGGCCAGCGAAGGCTCCAGCCGGCGCGAAAGCCCGTTCAACTTCAACTGAGGTTCGGCCATGTGGATCGAGTCCACCATCGCCCTCAAGTTCCTGCGTGATGGCCGCGCCCAAACCATCCTGATCCTGGTGGGCATCGCGGTGGGAGTGGCGGTCATCGTCTTCATCACGGCGCTGATCAACGGGCTGCAGGAGAACATCATCGACCGCACCCTGGGCACCCAATCCCACATCCGCATCGAACGGGCCACCGAAGCCAACCAGATCCTGCCGCCGGCGCCGGGCACCATCCAACTGCTGCGGGAGGACAAGCGCCCGCAACGGCTGCGCTCCATCAACAACTGGCAGCGCATCCTGATGGTGCTCGACAACCTGCCGGGGGTGACGGCGGTGTCGCCGGTGGTGTCCGGGCCGGCCTTTGCCCGGCGTAATGAAGCCATCGAAACCGTGGCATTGATCGGGATCGACCTGCCCCGCTACCAGAAGATCATCCCCATCACCGAGGACATCATCTCCGGCGAGTTCCGCGTGGGCGCGGGCGATGGCGTCATCGGCGTGCTGCTGGCGGAGAACCTGGGGGTGCGGGTGGGCGACAAGATTCGCCTGGATACGGGCGAGGACCAGACCAGTGTGATCAACGTGACGGGAATCTTCGAGCTGGGCGTGCGGGACTTGGATACCCGCTATGTGTATCTGGATCTCAAGCAGGCGCAATCGCTGACGGGGCTGCCGGGCGGCGCGACGGAAATCGACGTCACGGTGCGGGACATCTTCGCCGCTAGCGACGTCGCCGAGCGCATCCGCCGCCTCACCGGGCTCAAGGCCGAGAGCTGGATGGAGACCAACGGCGAGTTGATGAACGCCCTGCGCTCCCAACGCATGTCCACCACCATGATCAGCCTGTTCGTGGCGGTGTCGGTGGCGTTGGGGATTGCCAGCGTGCTGTCGGTGAGCGTGGTGCAGCGCACCCGCGAAATCGGCATCCTGCGGGCCATGGGCACCAGCCGTCAGCAGATGCTGGGGGTGTTCCTGATCCAGGGCGCGGTGCTGGGGCTGAGTGGTTCGTTGGTCGGCAGCTTCACCGGCTGGGGCATGGTCTGGATCTTCAACAATTTAGGCCCGGGGCTGTTCTTCATCCCCGTTTCGCCGGTGCTGATCCTGGCCGCCATGGCGGTTGCCACCCTGACCGGTGTGGTCTCGGCGGCAGTGCCGGCGCAGCGGGCGGCCCGCCTCAACCCAGTGGCGGCGATCCGCTATGTCTGACGTCCACAGCCAGCAGGTCCTGCGCCTGGAGGGCGTGCGCAAGTCCTATAACCTGGGCATGCCCACCGAGACCGAGGTGCTGCATGGCATCGATCTCAGCCTGCGCCGCAGCGATTTCGCCGCGCTGGTGGGCCCGTCCGGTTCCGGCAAGAGCACCTTGCTCAACATCATCGGCCTGCTGGATAGCCTCACCAGTGGTGAACTTTACCTGCTGGGCCAACCCACCAGCGCCATGGACGATACCGGGCGCACCAACCTGCGCGGGCGCTCCATTGGCTTCGTGTTCCAGTTCCATCATCTGATTCAGGCGTTTACCGTGCTGGAAAACGTCTTGATGCCATTGATGGTGACTGGCGGCAAGCCCGCGCCTGAGCTCATCGAGCGTGCCCGTGACTTGCTGGCGGAAGTCGGCTTGGAAAAGCTGGCGGACCGCCGCCCCAACCAGCTGTCCGGTGGCCAGCAGCAACGGGTCGCCATTGCCCGCGCCCTGGTCACCCACCCCGCTCTGCTGCTGGCGGATGAACCCACCGGCAACCTGGATACCCGCACGGCGGCGGATATCTTCGCGCTGTTTCGGCGGTTCAATGAGCGATTTGGTTGTGCGGTGCTGCTGGTGACCCATGACCCGCGCCTGTCGGCGCAGTGTGATCGGACGCTGGAACTGGTGGATGGGCGGCTGGTTCGGGATGAAATACCGATCTAGTGCTTGTCCGCACTGCGCTGCAACACCAGCGTCGCAACCGCCGAAATCACAATCCCCGGCACCACCGCCAGTGGTATCTCCCCCTGCCCCAGGATCAATGCCAGCAAGGCGACGCAGGCCGGATTCAGGTAGACATAGGCGTTCACCCGGCTGGGGCTGAGCGCCACCGTGGCCCGCTGAAAGATGTATACGGTCGCGAGCGTCGCGCCGAGCACCAGATAGGCCATGTAGCCGAACGCTTCCAGATCCAACTGCTGCCAGTCGAGGCGGCTGCCGGTGAGCAGCAGCGCCAGGCTCATCCAGAGCACGCCACCCACCAGAATGCCGAACACCAGCACGATCATCGGGTCGCCCCGATACAGCTTGCGCATCGACACCGCATAGCCGCCCATCAGCAGGGTACCCAGCAGGAATACCAGATCGCCCCGGTTCAACCGCAAACTGAGGAAGGCGTCGAGCTCGCCCTCGAAGATCACCCAGCAGGCGCCAATAATGCCCAGCCCGTAGGCCAGGATCCGTTTCAGGGTGAAACGCTCGCCCAGCAGGAACAGGCTGAGAATTGCCGTGATCACGGGCACCAGGGTGTAGATGGCGGCGGTGTTCAGGGAGCTCGTGGTTTGCTGCGCCTCGAACATGCAAACGAAAAACGCCGAGAACAAAAAGCTGTTGATCAGGGTGCGCGGTAGCGCCGGCAGCACCCGTGGCCGCAGTGTCGGATTCAACAGCACCACCGGTGCCAACAGGACCGCCGCCAGAAGAAAGCGCAGCAGGGTCAGCGAATAGGGGTTGATCAGTTGCGCCAGCGGGGCGGCGGCGATGAAGGAGCCCGCAACCAGCAGGGTGGAAAGCAGCACGAGTCCGTGCGCCTGGGGTGTTGCGGTCTTCACCATGACTTCCTTTTGGTCGATGTACTCTACTTCCAAATTACTCTTTTTTACTCCCTCTCCCCCTGGGAGAGGGCTGGGGTGAGGGTCTAGCAGTCACGTACGTGGTAAATTCCTCACGCGCCTGAGTCACCCTCACCCCCTGCCCCTCTCCCGCATAGCGGGAGAGGGGAGTTACTACCTGCTTCGACGAAAACGAGTGCAGCAGGCTACCCACTCAAGAGCCCTGCTCTAAGGTAGATTCCAGACCAACGGCCGTATCACGGATTATATCCGCCAACCGCCTTGTCGCAGGACCTGCCAGTTCCGGCTGCGCGAAGATCAGGTACAGGGGCACCTGGCGCCGCTGTCCCGCGCTCATGGCAAGCGGCTTCACCCGCCCGGCCTGGATCTGCTGACGGATCATGTGCTCCGGCAGCCAGGCAAAGCCAAGCCCACTGCTCACGGTCGCCAGGGCGGTTTCCAGGCTGGTGACGGTCCAGCGCTTGGCGGCGCCGAGCCAGCCTTCGTTGCGAGGGCTTTGCCGGCCCGAATCGCGGATCACCAATTGCATCTCGCGCGCCAGATCATCCTGCGTCACTTCCCGCTGCAGTTGATGCAGAGGGTGATCGGGATGGGCGACGGCGACAAAGGTTACCTCCAGCAACAGGTCGCCGAGCGAGCCCTGGGGCACCCTGGTGCCGATGACCAGATCCGCCTCATCGGACAGCAGGGCCTCTTCCGCGCCGGACAGCACCACCTCCCGCAACTGGATTTCGGTGTTGGGATGAGCCTGGGAAAAATCCCGCAGCGCCTGCAGCAGCAAATGGGAGGGATAGGCCACGTCCACCACCAGCCGCACCTGTGCCTCCCAGCCGTGCTTGAGGCTGCCGGCCAGTTCCTCCAGCTTGAGGGCGTCATCCAGCAAATGCCGGGCCCGGGCCAGCAGGGTGGCGCCACAGTCCGTGAGCCGGGCCTTGCGGCCCTCGATGCTCAGCAGCTGAACCCCGAGCTGCTCCTGCAGCTGTTTCATGGCGTAGCTCACGGACGACTGGCTGCGGTGCAGGACCTCCGCCGCCTGGGCATAACCGCCCTTGTCGACGATGGCCTGCAGGATGCGCCATTGCTCCAGGCTGGTGCGGGGAATCTTCATGGCTGAGCAGTCCTTGGCTTAATGGGAGCGGTTCGGGAGATCGAACAGCAGCACTTCCGCCTGCTTGCCCTGCTCCAGCACCAGGCGGGTTTCACCCGCAATCTTGATGCCGTCGCCGGCACTCACCGCCAGCCCGTTCACCCGCAGCTCACCCCGTGCCACGTGCAGATAGGCCAAGCGCGAGGCCTCCTTGGTCCAGGTGATGGCTTCCTCGCCATCGAGCAGCGCACTGTAGACGGAGGCATCCTGCTGAATACGCAGGGAGTCGTCCCGCCCGTCCGGCGACACGATCAGGCGCAACTTGCCCCGCTTCTCCGCCTCGGCGAAATGCCGCTGTTGATAGCTGGGCTCGATGCCCGCCTTGTTGGGCATAATCCAGATCTGGAGAAAATGCACCGGCTCCGTGGCCGAGTGGTTGAACTCGCTGTGGGCGATCCCGCTGCCCGCCTCCATCATCTGCACATCGCCTGGCCGCATGACCGAGCCGGTGCCGATGGTGTCCCGGTGCTCCAGCGCACCCTCCAGCACGTAGGAGATGATCTCCATGTTGCGGTGCGGGTGGGTGCCGAAGCCCTGGCCGCCGGCGACGGTATCATCGTTGATCACCCGCAGTGGGCCCCAGCCCATTTCAGCGGGGTCGAAATAATCCGCGAAGGAAAACGTATGGTAACTGTTAAGCCAGCCATGATTGGCATGGCCGCGCGCCTGCGCGTGGCGAATCTCTAACATAATCGCTCCTCCCCTGAACGGTTGGCGGCCTCTCAGGCCGCAACCAGTTGCAGAATCTGTTGTCGTGCTTGTGCCTCCGCCTGGGCCTTGTGCTCATCGCCCAGGTTAAGGCCTTCGGCGTAGATGAATTCCACGTCGGTGATGCCGATAAAGCCCAGGAACTCCCGCAGGTAAGCGGTCTGAAAGTCCTTCGGGGTGCCCGCGTACAGGCCACCGCGCGCCGCCACCACGTAGGCTTTCTTGCCAGTCAGCAGCCCCACCGGGCCTTCCGCGGTGTACTTGAAGGTGATGCCGGCTCGCGCCACCCGGTCGAAGTACGCCTTCAGGGTCGAGGGAATGCCAAAGTTGTACATGGGCACGCTCAGAACCAGTACATCGGTCGCTTTCAGCTCCGCGACCAGTTCATCCGACGTCCGCACCAGTTCCTGCTGCTCCGGCGTGCGGGCCTCGGCGGGGGTAAAGAAAGCGTTGATCTCGTCCTCGCTCAGATGGGGCAGCGGTTCACGTCCGAAGTCACGGGCCGTCACTTGGGTCTCCGGCCGGGCGCTGACCCAGGCCTCGACCAGTTCGTCGCCGAGGCGGTTGGCGTTACCGTTACTGCGGGCGCTGGTATTGATCTTCAAAAGTCTGGTCATTGATCTGTCCTCGTTACTGCGTTCAATGACCCTACTGTAACCAATGTATTTTAGATTAAAAAACGCTTATTTTTGGCCATATACATCTAATTTTTAGATTAATACGGTCCTAAAAAAGGCACCGGAGGTGCCCAATAGGTTGCGGCGGCTAGAACCACTGGGTCAGATACAGCGCCCAGTCTGGCTCCACGGCATTGACGCCCGGCCCCCACTCTTCCAGATCGCCCTGTCCCAGGT
>JAEZAA010000027.1 GCA_023430625.1 Pseudomonadota bacterium | reverse complement strand
AGGGCATATGAATCCTCGCAAACCACCTCTGGAGCGGATTCCAGCCGATCTTCTATCGGCGGCGGACTACGAACGTTTTGCCGCTGACTTTCTCGACCCCGCAACCTTGGCGTACATCGCTGGCGGTAGTGGCGATGAACAAAGCCTGCGGGATAATCTGCAGGCATTTTCCGAGCTACGGATCCAACCGCGCCTCCTGGCCGATTGCCGTACCGGTAATACCCGGCTTTCACTGTTCGGCCATACGCTTCGTCATCCCATTTTGTTGGCGCCGGTCGGCAACCAGAAACTGGTGCATCCCGACGCTGAGCAGGCGGTCGCCCAGGCTGCGGCGGCTACCGACAGTTGCCTGATCGCCAGTACGGTGGCGTCCTGCAGCCTGGAGGACATCGCTGCCGCGACGGATGCGCCTAAATGGTTTCAGCTCTATTTCCAACCGCGCCGCGAGCAGACGCTTGCCCTGCTGCGGCGGGCGGAAGCCGCTGGTTACACCACGATTGTGGTGACGCTGGATACGCCGATCCAGCCGGTCAGCCGGCGCGCCCAGCGGGCGGGATTTCGCCTGCCGCCGGAGCTAGCGCCTGCCAATCTGCGGGGTTTGTCTGCCGAGGGGCAGATCGTCCTGGAGCCAGACGATAGTCTGATATTTCAAGGCGTGATGCGTGATGCGCCGGTCTGGGCCGATCTGGAGTGGCTGCTGGAGCAGACCCAACTGCCGGTGATTGCCAAGGGCGTTCTGAATCCGACGGACGCGCGTCGTTTGCAAGAATTGGGTGTGGCTGGCCTGGTGGTCTCCAATCATGGTGGGCGGGCTCTGGATGGCGCGCCGGCTGGATTGCGGGTGTTGTCCGCCATTCGTGTTGCCGTGGGTGATCAATACCCGTTGCTGCTCGATGGCGGTATTCGCAGTGGTTATGACGTGTTCAAATCCTTGGCCAGTGGGGCCAACGCCGTGCTGATCGGTCGTCCCCAGGTTTATGCGTTGGCAGTGGCCGGCGCCCTGGGCGTGGCACACCTGCTGAAACTGCTGCGTGATGAACTGGAGCTCTGCATGGCCATGGCGGGCACACCGAGGCTGGCGGACATCACGCGGGATTCGCTGTGCCAGGGGTGAGCCAACACCGGGTAACGCCGGTGCGAAACAACATTCGATACAAAAAATGCAGGTGATTCATGCTGACACTGATCGAACAGGTTCTGAGCGCGGACGAAGTCCGGCAGTTTCGCACTCATCTTGAGGGCGCCCAGTGGGTCGATGGCCGCGTCACGGCGGGTACGCGCTCGGCCAGCGTGAAACAAAACCTGCAACTGGACGAAGACTCAGACCTGGCGATCCAGTTGGGCAACCATATCCTGAAAAAGCTCGGACACCACCCGCTGTTTCTCTCCGCCGCCCTGCCGGAGAAAATCTACCCACCCAAGTTCAACTGCTACCGCGATGGTGGCCGCTACGGCGCCCACGTGGATGCCGCCGTGATGCCCTTGCGGGCGACGCGCAGCAGCCTGCGCAGTGACCTCTCCGCCACTTTGTTCCTGACGGAGCCCGATGAATACGAGGGGGGCCAACTCACCATCGAGACCGAGTTCGGTGCCCAGCAGGTCAAGCTGGCGGCGGGTGATATGGTGCTGTATCCCTCATCCAGCCTGCATCGGGTAGAACCCGTTACCCGGGGTGCGCGGGTTTGCTCGTTTTTCTGGATCCAGAGCATGGTACGCGACGAGGGCGAGCGCACCCTGCTGTTCGATTTGGATCAGTCCATTCAAGCCCTGTCCGTGGGCCGGCCAGCGGATGACGACGAGATCCTGCGGCTGACTGGGGTGTACCACAACCTGCTGCGGCGCTGGGCCCAGGTCTAAAGGATTAGGCTGTTTCCAACGCTTCAGCACAGGCCTTGCTGATGGCCCGGATATGCCGAACATCCGTGCCACAGCAGCCGCCCAGCACATTGAGCTGGGGGAGTTCCCGCAGAAGCTTCTGGTAAGACTGTCCTAACTCCACCGGATTCCCCGCATCCAGTTCCGTCGAGTTATCGAGTTCTGCATGGCTCTTGCGCGAGGCATTGGCCCGGATACCGCGAATCCGGCGGGTCCAGGGCGCTCCGCCGGCAAGCACCGCTTCGAAATGGCTGGGATGGGCACAGTTGACCATATAATAGGCCGGTGCTGCACCGGTCGCCCCATCCACTTGGGCGATGGCCTCGCCGAGCGACTGTCCGGTCGGCAGGGTGCCGTTGGTCTCCACCGTGAAAGAGATGGCGACGGGGAGTGATACGGCCTTCGCCGCTCTCACAATCCCAATGGCTTCTTCCGCGTGAGTCATGGTCATGGCGCAGATCATATCGGCTCCCGCTGCGCGGAACGCCTGGATTTGTGGTTGATGATACTGCTCGGCCTCTTCTGGTGTCATCTGGGCGGACGGACTGTAGCCATCACCCCGCGGGCCAACATTGCCACTGATCAGGATGGGGGTTTGAGGTGTCTGATAGGCATCGCGCAGCTCCCGCATCAGCTCGATGGCTTGCCGGTTCAGATTGGTTAGTTGGCGAGCGTCATAGCCCAGCTTCTCTCCCCAATCCGCACTGGCCCGCCAGGTGGGGCTCTCCAGAATAAACCCAACGCCCTGTTCGCGCGCCAGTTCCAGATAGGGACGGTAGTAGTCTTTGAGCGTTTGGCGCCCTTCGGCATCCTTGAGCAGATCAAACGCCGCAAAGCAGGGAAGATCGAGACCCTGGTGGAAGATCAGGGTGGTTTCGAGCCCACCGTCGGAGAGGAAGATGTCGTCGGTTTGGTGGGGTAGGGGAACAGAGGATGTGCTCATATCAGCTTCCCTGTTGGTTGATGAGGCGCCTTTCAGGCGCCAATGGCGAACGACGGACTGTAGCCGTGAGCAGGCAAGCGTACTGCAGACATGGGGCGGACAATAGTCGAAAAAACTGGAGGTTTGAAGCTGATTGCCGCCGTTGCCGACCGATTGTCGCGCAATTATTCCGGAGAGGGTTGCCGGCTCCGGCGTCGCCCAGACCGGTGCAGTGACGATGCACTAACCATTGCCACCGGGAACGGCGAAAGTTCTTGTTCGATCGAGCAGTGGGCAGGCGTCACCACATCAAAACTTGTCTTGGGGCGGCGACATTCGGGACTGAACCTGACCAAGCCTATCTTTCCTCCATGAAATGGAGGAGTGGAGTATGCGTTACCATTACATGGATTTGTTGCGCGGGCTGTTGATGGCGTTGGGCGTGGTACTGCATGCCGCGCTGGCGGTTTCACCCAATCCCTGGAGTCTCAATACCACGACGTCCACGGATCTTTATATGCCACTGCATCAATTCATTCACAGTTTCCGGATGCAGGCGTTCTTTCTGATCTCCGGCTTTTTCGCTGCGCTCTTGCTGGGACGGATGAGCCGGCAGGATTACCTGCGCAAGCGCTTGCAGCGCATCCTGATACCGTTGGTAGTCTGCGGTTTGACGCTTAATTTATGGATGTATCGCGGGCTGGACTGGGATGCGTCCTACTGGCTGGGCGGCAAATGGCTGGCCCATCTGTGGTTTCTCGGATACCTGGCGTTGTACATGGCCGCGACGGCACTGATGTTTCCAATACTGGTACGGCTGTGTCGGGACATCCCCTATTACGTTTTCGCGCCGTTGATCGCGGTGCTATATCTCTGTGCAACGGCGGCTGGCTGGCGTATGCCGTCCTCGCCACACGGCAACTACTGGCTGTTGTTCGAGTTCGGCGGTCTCTTTGCCTACTCGGTATTTTTCTTTGCCGGCGTTTATCTTGGCTTGCACCGGCGTTTGTTCGACCAGGCCCACAGCCTTGGCTGGAATCTGTTGTTTGTGTTGGTGGCCGGTGGAGGATTGCTTCTACTGGATGGTCGCTACGCGACTTTTCATTTCTTTGCCGGTCTCTGGGCTCTGGCAATCACCGGATTACTATTCAGCGGCGCGCGTCGTCTGGTTACGGGCGAGCGGCGCTGGGTCCGTTTTCTGGCGGATTCCAGCTACAGCCTGTATCTGTTTCACCAGCCACTGCTCGTTGGAGTCGGCGTCTATTTCGTTTGGGTGAATCCCCATGTGTTCTTTATCGGCTCGGTGCTTGCCGTGACTCTGGTCTGTTGGGGGCTGCATGCCTGGGTGGTCTCTCCCTCGCCCTGGCTGGCCTATTTGTTCAACGGCAAGCCATTGGCCGAGTCCCCTTGGCTCAGCTTGCGTAAAGCATTGGGTATCGAGGTACCGGGGCCGGCGAAACACACGCATCAGGCATGGCATAGAGCCGGGTCATCGGCTCGCGAATTGGGACAGGTGGGATTGGTGCGGGCGCCATCGCTGGCGCCAAAGCACAGGGTGGAGCGCTAGATGGATGAGGTAAACTCGCGAACCACCGCAGCGGATTCTTCGGGTATCTCGATCATGGGCATATGGCCGATCTCGTCGAAGATCAGCTTGCGTGAGCCAGGAATCATTTGCTCGAAGATGTCTGCGTTGCGGTAGTGGAGCAGGCGGTCGAGCTTGCCCCAGATGATCAGGGTCGGCGCCTTGATCTTTTTCAGTTCGTCCTGGAATACATAGTCATGGCTGGCGCTGGCCCGGATCTGGGAAAAGATGCTGGCCTGGAGCTCCTTGTTGGCGACGGACTGCTCAGCCAGCACGCTGGTGATGGGCCAAGGGATGAACGGCGGCTTGGCCATCGCGAAGTCTAGCTGGGTGTCGAAGTCGTCCACACTGTTCAGGACCAAGGGGTTCTTGCCCTCTCTCAGCAGTGTTTCGAATTCGCTCTCGTGCTCATGAATGCCACCTGGATTGAACAGGATGGCAGAAAGGACCGACTCGGGATGGGTTGCGGCGTAGAGCGCCGTGATCCCACCGCCCATGGAGTTGCCGGCCAGATGAAAGCGGTCGACCTTGAGGTGAGTCAGGATTTCGTGAACATATCCCACCTGATCGTCCATGTCATAGGCCAGGCTGGCGTCCTTGACGCTGTCGCCATGGCCGGGCAGGTCGAGCGCGATGACCCGGTAACTGTCGGTCAGATGAGAGGCCAGGCGCACCCAGTTGTCCTTGTTGGCGCCGAAGCCGTGGAGCAGGACCAGCGTCGGCATTGAGCCAGCCGCTGCGCTGCTTTCCAGCAGCGCGATAGTCCGGCCATTGACCTCGATCGTCCGTGCACTCAGGCCGGCCTTGCCGCGCTCATAGTCAACCGCGGCTTCATAGAGGTCGTACTTCAGGTCGGAGCAGGCCGACAGCAGTGTAACCAGTGCAATGATCAG
>JAEZAA010000022.1 GCA_023430625.1 Pseudomonadota bacterium | reverse complement strand
GTGCTGGCGCACCCCGGCTTCCGCCTGGGCCGCGCAGCCTGGGAGGAGTTGCTGGACAAGGCCCGGCTGCGGGATCGCATTGGAACGGGTGTCGGCCTCTCACGGGAGCAGCTGACCCGCGCGCTGTTCGTGACCTATCCGGCGGTGGACCGGGAACGGAACTGGCAGTTGGTGTTTCAGGACGCGGTGGAGGCCATCAAGTATGGACGGCCAGTGGATCTGCCCCGGATCAGCGGCGATCTGAAACGGCTGGAGGCCATGGCGATTCATCTGACCATGCTGGCCCAGTTCCAGCGGATCGCGCCCCATATCTTCCCGCCCGAGGCGGCCATTGCCGAGGCGCAGGAAACCACCGGCGAGCAGATTGCACTGCTACTGGAACAGCGCTATGCCCAGGGCCACACCCGGGGCCGTGGCAAAAAGCGGGAGAAAGGCCACAGCCGGCGCAAACGGGAACATCAGCGGCCGCGTAGGGGCACGGCGAGGGCCTGATTGGTAAAAAATCCCGGCGCGCATCTTGTGTCGGGAAAATTTACCACTAGACTAGTGCACCGACGGAGAGGTGGCTGAGCGGCTGAAAGCGCACGACTCGAAATCGTGTTTACGGGCGACCGTAACGCGGGTTCAAATCCCGCCCTCTCCGCCAACATTTCTGAGCTTGGGTGCGCTCCGTCAGTCCCATCACTTACGCACCCAACTTTCAAGCTACTGTTTTTACTCCCTCTCCCTCAGGGAAAGGGCTGGGGTGAGGGGTAATTCAAGCGCGTCCGTGGCTAGTTCCATTCCTCGCCTGCCAATCCCTCACCCCCCCGCCCCTCTCCCGCACAGCGGGAGAGGGGAGCTGATCCCGCCGCATCTGAACAGCCTCAACCAGCGACCTTCAGATCCTTACCGAATCTGGCTTCCAACTCGTCCGCGGGTAACGGCCGGCTGAACAGATAACCCTGCATTTCGTCACACTGGTGCGCGGCCAGAAAGTCCGCCTGGTCGGTCGAGGTCACGCCTTCCGCCACGATTTCCAGATCCATGCGGTGCGCCATGGAAATCATCGCCATGACGATGGCGGTGTCGTTGGGATCCTGAATCACCCCCCGGATAAAGGACTGATCGATCTTGAGCACGTCGATCGGCAACCGCTTCAGATAGCTCAGCGAGGAGTAACCGGTGCCGAAGTCATCGATGGACAGGGTGACGCCCATGGCGCGGATTTCCTGCAGCGTGACCAGCGTGGCTTCGGTGTTCTCCATCAGACAGCTTTCGGTTAACTCCAGCTCCAGCCATTTTGCATCCAGCCCTGACCGTTCCAGCGCGCAACGAACCTCCTCCACGATCTGGGGCGAGGCAACCTGCTGGGCTGACAGGTTGACCGAGACTTTCACCGGCAGCAGCCCCATCAATTGCCAGGCGCGGTTCTGGCGGCAGGCTTCCTGCAGGACCCAGCGCCCCAGTTCGCCGATCAGCCCGATTTCCTCCGCCAGCGGAATGAATGCCTGGGGCGAGATCATGCCGCGCACCGGGTGCTGCCAGCGCACCAGCGCTTCCAGGCCAACCGTCTGACCGTCGGTCACCGAAATACGAGGCTGGTAATGGAGCACCAGCTCGCCGTTTTCCAGCGCCCGCTTCAGCCCATTGGCGGTTAACAGGCGCTCGATCAACTTGGCGTTCATATCGGCGCTGTAATAGCGGAAGGAGCCCCGCCCGACCTCCTTGGCTTTGTACATGGCGAGATCCGCGTGCTTCAACAGCGTCGCCGGCGTTTCCCCATCCCGGGGATACAGGCTGCCGCCGATGCTGGTGGATATGGTCAGCTCATGCCCGCCCAGCTTGAACGGCTCGGCCACGGCGCGCAGGACCTGGTTGGCCATGTCCAGCACAACCTCTTCCGAGGCTGGATTCTCCACCACCAGCACGAATTCGTCACCGCCCAGCCGTGCCACCGTGTCGCCGGTGCCGGCCACCTGGCGCAAGCGATTGGCGGTGGTCTGCAGCAGCAGGTCGCCTTTATCGTGCCCCAGGCTGTCGTTGATCATCTTGAAGCGGTCCAGGTCCAGAAACAGCACCGCGATCGAGTGCTCGTGGCGCTCGGCCTGGTCGATGGCATGATTGAGGCGGTCATACAGCAGGGTGCGGTTGGGCAGTCCCGTGAGCGCATCGTGCGTCGCCAGGTACTCGATGCGGCGCTCATTGGCATTCAGCACTGTCACATCCCGGGCTATTTCATACACGCCCACCACCTGTCCCTCCACCTCGATGGGCACCAGGGTCACGTCCACATCCAGCAGCCGCCCGTCTTTATGACGCAGGGAGCTGGTGTAGTTCTGGACCTCACCTTCGGCGGCGCGGGCGAAAAAATGCTCGGACGCTTCCAGCCGTTCCGGAATCAGCAGGCCGTGACGTCCCATCCGCGCCAGCTCGGCGGCTTCATAGCCGGTCAGTTCCTCCATGGCCGCATTGGCCGCCAGATACTGGCCTTGCAGATCCAGCGACGCGATGGCATCCGGATGATGCTGGAACAGCGACCGGTAGCGCTCTTCGCTTTCCCGGCGCACCGCAACCTCCTGCCGCACCTGCCGGGTCCGCTCGGTCACGCGCTGTTCCAGGGCTTCCCGGGCCTGCGCCAGAAACCGGTTGTTTTCCTCGCGCACGGCGGCCAGGCGCCGGTTTTCCAGCATCACCGCCGCCATGTTGATCAGGTTCGCCAGGTAGGGCTGATAGGGCCGGAACAACTGGCTGTCATGCAGGCTGAGCCAGAGCTCGCCAAAGCTGTGGGCCGGCGTCTTGACCTGGAGTCGGACCAAATCCGCGCGCTCCTCTTGATCCAACAGATCTCGACCCAACAGAGCTTGCGCATCCGACAGCAGGGAATGGCCCACCGACCTCACGCCCGGCACTTTGGCGATCGACTGGGCGAGAAAGCTCAGCAATCCGCTGGTCGAGGGAATGGCGTCGAGCACGGTCTGCGTGGTCATCAGCTGACCGAGCACGCGCGCCTCTACCGCTTGATAAGGGGACATCTTCATCATGCCGGATGCACTACAGGGAGAGTTCAGAGGGAACGATGTAATAGGGATTCCGCACGACCTGGCCGCGAACCACCATATAAGGATGCACCTCCAAAATCCGGTGCAGCACCGCGCCATCGAACTTGCGGGCATCGTACTGGCAGATGGCCGTAATAGGGTGGGCATCTACCACATCATTGACCTGCGATTCGTACCACAGCAGCTCACGCAACCGGTCCGACTCCCCTGCCAGTGCCCAGTCCATTTCTCCGCTGGCACGAAATCCCGTGAATCCCGCATCGCGAGCCTGCAGATAATTGGAACGCAACGTCTCCAGCATCCGCCGGGAACAAAAACATTGATCCGGACAATAAACCCGTTCCGCCATGTCGACAAACAATTGGCCAGACGCCGTCAGGGCATCCGTGTCCACCCCCTGCTCGCGCAGGCAGCTGCATAATTCATCCGGACTGATCCGGTCGGCGAAATAGCCGATCTTTTCGCCGTCGTTCGCGCCTCGTGCCATAAACGCTGAAATGATCCGGCGACGCTCGTTCTCATCGCTGAAGATGTAGCACATGTGGGTCGCGGCCGGGAATTGCTCCTCGGTAAAGCCCAGATGCACCTGGCGGTGTTCTTGATTCATCTTCTACTCCCGCTCGGCAATGCTAAAAAACTTCCGGCGTCTGGGCTGCCCGCTTCGAATGGTTATTTTCGACAACACGTCAAACACCGGAATAAATGACTCAAGGGTCATTTACCCTACAAGCTCACCCATAGCTGAACAAGCATTAACCGGAAAGCCCAGAAAATGTTAAAAAATGAAACTGCTTGTAACCAAATATACTGTTCTGGGTAATTCGGAACCTCGAACAGTTTAGAAAAGGCTTAGTCACTATCTCATAACCGTTACGAGCGGGTTCCGGGCAAGGCGGACTGAGCACCGGAACGCAAGCCCAACGCAGCCCAGGAGCTGCGCAGTAGGTTGTGAGATAGTGACTTATAAGGACTGACTCCGACCGGGCCCTCAGTGGCTCTTGGCGCGCTCCTCGCTCTCCCGCACCAGGAATTCGGCGCCAATACCGGCATCTTCCTCGCCGGCTACGGCGAGATCCTCGGGACTGGCCGCCACGGCATCGGCATGGGACAGCGGTCGGTTGCAGCGCTCATCCTGCGTTGTGCGATCCGAACTCGCCGTCTGCGTCTGAGTGCCAGCCGATCCTTGCTCTGCCAATAACTTGCGGAGCCGTTCCGCCTGCTTTTTGCGTCTCATTGCACACCTCCCCTGGCATCGTGCGTATCCTTATATTAATGAGAAACCAGTTTCCGCAGCAGGGACGCCGTCGCGCCGACGCCTGAACGTCCCACCGACCCAAAGGTTTAACCATGGCAACACTGAACGAAACCCTCGCACGGGTGACCGATCGCATCCGTGAGCGCAGCCATGTGGAGCGCCAGGCCTACCTGAACCGGCTGGAGCAGGCCGCCCAGCATGGCCCCAAGCGCGGCAACCTGGCCTGTACCAACATTGCCCATGGCCTGGCCGCCTGCCCCAAGGCCGCCAAGGAACGCCTGCTGCACAGTGAGACCGTCAACATCGGCATCATCTCCGCCTACAACGACATGCTGTCGGCTCACCATTCCTATAAGCACACGCCGGACCTGATCGAGAAGACCGCCGCCGAGCTGGGTGCGGTGGCGCAGTTCGCGGCGGGTGTGCCCGCCATGTGCGACGGCATCACCCAGGGCGAAGTGGGCATGGAGTTGTCCCTGTTCAGCCGCGACGTGATTGCCCTGGCCACCGCCGTCGGGCTCTCCCACAACATCTTCGACGCGGCCCTGTGCCTGGGGATCTGCGACAAGATCGTACCGGGATTGGTGATCGGCGCGCTCAGTTTTCCCCATCTGCCCGTCATTCTGGTGCCGGGCGGTCCCATGCCCACCGGCGAGTCCAACACGGAAAAAGCCAAGACTCGCCAGCTTTATGCGGAAGGCAAGGTCGGGCGCGAGGCGTTGCTGGCGTCGGAAATGCGGGTCTATCACAGCCCCGGCACCTGCACCTTCTACGGCACCGCCAATACCAACCAAATGTGCATGGAGGCCATGGGCCTGCACGTGCCCAACTCGGCCTTTGTGCAGCCCTACACGCCGTTGCGTGACGCCCTGACCCGGGAAGCCGCCCGGCGCGCCACCGAAATCGCTCAGAACAAACCCGGCTACGCCCCCATCGGCAAAGTGGTGGACGAGCGCAGCATGGTCAATGCCATGGTCGCGGTGCTGGCGAGCGGCGGCTCCACCAACCACACCCTGCATCTGGTG
>JAEZAA010000318.1 GCA_023430625.1 Pseudomonadota bacterium | reverse complement strand
CCTGTGACCTGGGCATCGCCTTTCAGCTCACCAACAACGCCCGCGACATCGTCGAGGATGCCGGCATCGGGCGCTGCTATCTGCCCGATACCTGGTTGCGCGAGCTGGGTTTCGACCTCGACAGCTTTGCCGCGGAGATGCTCGCCGAGCGGCGCCATCGGCCGGCCTTGGTGCACCTGGCCGGGCGCCTGACGGCGCTGGCCGAGGCCTATTACCAGTCGGCCCGCGCCGGGTTGTCCGCCTTGCCGCTGCGTTCGGCCTGGGCCATCGCCACCGCGCTGGCGGTGTATCGGGAAATCGGGGTTCAGGTACGCGAGCGGGGCGTGGCGGCCTGGGATGAACGGGTCAGCACCAGCAAGGCCGATAAGCTGCGACTGCTACTGTGGGGCGTGGGAGCCGCACTCAGTTCGCGCTATCGCAAGCCTTCGCCGCGCCCAATCGGTCTCTGGAATCGGCCGGGCCACTCGCTCCCCCTTGCGCGCGTTGGCGCCGTACCCTGTTCAGCGCCTGTTTAAGGCGCGCGGGCGATGGCGCGTACAGAAAACCAAAGGACACGCAGCCGTCGCGGGTGTGTACCGCATGGTGCAGGCGGTGCGCCTGATACAACCGCTTGAGATAACCCCGGCGCGGCACGTAGTGAAACGGCCAGCGCCGGTGGACCAGCCCGTCATGGGCGAGAAAATACAGAACCCCGTAGCCGGTCATGCCGGCGCCCACCCACTCCAGGGGATGCCAGCCGGAGGTGCCCAGGGCGATCAGCACGATGGCCACGCCGGCAAAGACCAGTGCATAGAGGTCATTGGCTTCAAACCAGCCCTGCTGTGGCTCGTGATGGGAGCGGTGCCAGCCCCAACCCCAGCCATGCATGATGTATTTGTGGGCAAACCAGGCGAACGCCTCCATGCCGGCCAGCGTCACCAGAAATACCAGCGTATTCAGGGCGAGGTTCACGGCATCTGGCGCTCCAAGGCTTCGCGCAAGGCGGTGGCGGACGTGAAGGTCTGTTGCTCGAGAATTTCCCGCTGGTTCAGCTGCAACCAGAGCACCTTGCCGTCCTGCCCCAGATGATCCGGCGCCACGCTGCTGTCCCAATCCAGCAGGATCCGGTAGTTGGCCGACCGCATGGAGGGCACCAGAAACCAGCTGGTGATGAAGCTCGGCATCTGGGACACATCCGCCACATACAGCGCATGGCGGGCCTCCAGATAGCCCTTCGGCTGGTCCTTGATGGCCTCGTCGACGATTCCGGCCGCCGCACGGCTGCTGGCCACCAGCACCAGTTTCGTGGTGTCGGTCAGGCGGGCGGTTTGTTCGAATTGATCCTGCAGGGCAAAGGGCATCAGGCGCTCGCCGGGCGTTTGCGCGAGCGCGGTTCCGCCCAGGATGGTCAGCAAAATCGCCCAAATCCGTGTCATCGTTTCCTCCTTGAGGCCGGGCCTGTGGCGCTGGTCTGTGTCTACCGCTTCTCAAGTATATAGAGCCGATGGCGGCGTCTCTTTGGCGCGGCGGCGATTGGCTCCATGATTAGTAATGACTTTAGTTAGTACAGACATTGGCTAGTACGGACATTGTTGAGCGGATGAATCAGGAGGCCATGACGTCCCCCATGCCCAGAGTTGTTGCGCCGTTGGATACGAGGGCCTCAAGGCAGAGAACCGGCCGCTGGCATCGGAGCTGGCATGGCCGGCTGATCCCATGGCTGCTGTGCGCGCTGTTGAGCGGATGCGCGTTGCCGCCGCTGACCGATCGCACGCAGTCGCACGTGCTGCCCGCTGCGGAGGCGCGGGAGACCCGGCTGGGCCGGACGCTGGCGCCGACGGTGGATGCCCATCCCGGTCTCAGTGGCATTTATCCACTCGCCGATCCCCTGGCCGCCTTCGCCGCACGGGCGCTGCTGGCGGAGGCGGCGGAACGCACCCTCGATATCCAGTGTTACATCTGGCATGGCGACACCACCGGCCTGTTGCTGTTCAAGGCCGTGCATGCCGCCGCCGAACGAGGCGTGCGGGTGCGCCTGCTGCTGGACGACAATGGCATTCCCGGCCTGGATGATGATCTGGCGGCACTCGACACCCATCCCAATATCGAGGTGCGTCTGTTCAACCCCTTTCGGGTGCGTACGCCCAAGTTCATCGGCTATCTGACCCAGTTTTCCCAGGCCAACCGGCGCATGCACAACAAGTCGTTCACGGTGGACAACCAGGCCACCATCATCGGTGGTCGCAATGTGGGCGATGAGTATTTTGGCGCCACCCAGGAAGTGCTCTTCACCGATCTGGACGTGCTGGCGGTAGGGCCGGTGGTGTATGACGTCTCCGCCGACTTCGACCGCTACTGGGCCAGCGGCTCGGCCTATCCGGCGGCCCGCATTCTGTCCGCCGCGCAGCCGGAACAGCGCCAGGAGCTGATGGCGCGGATTGCCCTGCTGGAGCGGGAGGACGCGGCCATCCAGTACCTGGAGGCACAGCGCCAGTCGCATTTTGTGCAGGACATGCTGGAAGGCACCCTGCCGCTGGAATGGGCCGAAACCCACATGGTCAGTGACGATCCCGCCAAGGGGCTGGGGCTGGCCGAGAAGGATGCCCTGCTGGTGACCCAGCTGGCGGATCTCCTGGGCAATCCGCACACCAACCTGGAATTGATTTCACCCTATTTTGTCCCCACCGAAGCCGGTACCGAGGCCTTTGCAGCCCTGGCCCGCCAGGGTGTGAAGGTACGGGTCCTGACCAATTCCCTGGAAGCCACCGACGTGGCGGCGGTCCATGCCGGCTATGCCAAGCGGCGCAAGGACCTGCTCGAGGCCGGCATCCGTCTCTATGAAATGCGGCGCACGCCCGGCGACCGGGAGCGCAACGCCAGCGCCGGCCCGTTCGGCAGTTCGGGCTCCAGCCTGCACGCCAAGACCTTTGCGGTGGACGATGCCCGGGTCTTTATCGGCTCCTTCAACTTCGACCCCCGCTCGGCGCATCTGAATACGGAGTTGGGTTTTGTTATCGACAGCCCGCAACTGGCCGAGCGCATGGATCGCCTGTTCAACGAGCGAGTGCCCCTGGACGCCTACGAGGTGCAGTTGGATGCCGACGGCGATCTCATCTGGCTGGAACGTCAGGACGGGCAGGTGATACGCCATGCCCGTGAACCGGGCGCCAGCCTCTGGCGCCGGGCCATGGTCTGGGTTTTGTCCCACCTGCCGATTGAGTGGATGCTGTAACCGGCTGCAGAGATAGTCTGGCTTGCTCAGAGGCGGGTGGTCATCCGCATCCGCCATCCGATCAGACTCACGCCGGCCAACAGCAATCCCAGGGACGCCGGCTCGGGGACCTGCAGGCGTTTAACCCGGATGGACTCGATATAAAAGCCGGTCCCTTCCGGGCGGTAGAACTCGATCTGCGAGCCGATCAGGGAGCCAAACCAGGCCGCGCCTTGTCCCATCAGGTCACTGACGGGCACGGGTCCGCCACTCACCAGCAGGCGGGTGTTATAGGCGCGGTAGTCGTCATCGTCCGGGTTCTGCTGGGAGTCGTCTTCACCCGTTGAGAACTGGATCTCGACGATCTCAACCACCTCGCTGAACTCCAACGAGAAGCGGTCCTGGTAGCCAAGTTGGGTGCCGCCGGAGCTGCAAGCAAGCGGGTTCGCGGACTGATGGCAGGTGCCGAGGCCGGCAAAGTCCGACTCGAGATAGACGAACGCGGGGATCATGGCCACGACCTCACCATTGTCGTCCTCCTCCCAAAATTCGGTGGAGGCGGTGACAGTCAGCCCGTTCTGATCCCAGCTCA
>JAEZAA010000145.1 GCA_023430625.1 Pseudomonadota bacterium | reverse complement strand
GGGTATCTGAAGGCCCTCGGGACGTAGCCGGTCAGGTGGTGCGCCAGCAAGGTAGGAGCCGAAACAAGCCGCAGACCGGAGCGCGGGACGCCCGGCAAGGCCAGCAGGAGGCGACCGGCTGCCTCGTCTTGTCTGACGCCGAGGTTGTGCATAGCGGCGCGAGCCGTAAGTGGACCCTGGGCCGTTCCTGATACGCCGGACTTGCTCCAAGTCAAAAGCCCCTTAGCAACCCAGATCAGATAACCGAGGAGCGTGATCGGAAACAGGACGATACTGATTAGGTAGTAGGCGGTTGCGGCAATCGATTCGCGTATCATATGTCCTCCGTGATACTCATGATGCTAACAGTTAATTCTACGACGCATGGTCGCCTATCATTTTGTCGCATATTTCCTGCATTGAATCACGGGCATCCCGCGTAATCCAGCGGCAGTAGCGGCTTTTGAGACGGCGGGCGAGTTTTTGCACAGAGTGTTTTGCGACAGGTGGTCGTCTATCAGTCAGGGTTTTAGTTCGCCTATCTGCAGAGCCTGCAATTCGAGCTGATCACTAAGCTTTTGAAAAATCAGTGCTTGGCTGAGGCCTGCGGCGCTTGGCGTGGAAATAGGCGACCAGGTGTCGTTGATCTGCGGGGTAAGTCATTGAAAGTTGGCCTTCGCCCGTTAAACTGTGTGCACATACAGCCAAGGAGACCGCATATGGATGTGCCGCCCCTGTTACCGAAACAATCCACTCGTTTCACCGATCAACTGCGCGCCTTTATCCGCGCACGTAATCTGGCCTACAAGACCGAGAAGACTTACCTGCACTGGGTACTGCGTTTTATCCGGTTTCACGGAAAGAGACACCCCAACACTATGGGAAGTCTGGAGGTAGAGGCGTTTTTGTCCGATCTGGCCGTGCACCAGCGCGTGAGTGTAAATACGCAGCGTACGGCGCTGAACGCTCTTATATTTCTTTATCGTGAGTTCTTGGGCCAAGATTTGGGTCAGCTGTCATTTGGCAAGGCGACGGTTCATCGCCGGGTGCCGACGGTCTTTAGTCCTGAGGAGGCGGACGTAGTGATTGCCGCCATGGAAGGTGAATTCCGATTGATGGCGCAGCTCATGTACGGGTCGGGTCTGCGGGTTTCTGAGTGCATTCGCTTGCGTATTAAGGATGTGGATTTCGCCATGAATGTCCTGATTATTCGGGATGGCAAGGGCGGGAAGGATCGGGTTACGGTTCTGCCGCGTTCGTTGAGCGCGCCATTACAGAGGCAGATCCAACTGGTTCGCGTGCTACACCGGCATGATATGGCCGAAGGCTGTGGTGAGGTTTATTTGCCCAACGCACTGGCAAAAAAGTATCCGAATGCGGCAACGGAAACGGCCTGGCAGTATCTGTTCCCGGCCAAGTCGTTGTCGGTCGACCCGCGTAGCGGCACGCGACGGCGACATCATGTGATGGATCGCACGGTGCAGCGGGCGGTGAAGCAGGCACTTCGGGCAACGGGCATCGCGAAGCAGGCCAGTTGCCACACTTTCCGCCACAGCTTTGCAACGCGGCTGCTGGAGTCTGGTTATGACCTGCGAACGATTCAGGAGCTATTGGGTCATGCAGATGTGAAAACCACGGAGATTTACACCCATGTGGTGAAGCAAGGGGCGCCGGGTGTGGTGAGCCCACTGGATCGGGCGCTGGGGGCGGCTCCAGTCCGACCTGTGCAGCGGGTTGAATCTTTCTGGCGGTGAGCGATGCCATTCGGCAGGACTCACGAGTTCCGGCAGCCTGGCTGCGCGAATCTGATTGGCGGCCGCCTAGGTGGGCGTTGATTGAGCTTTCCGAGTGGAGGACGTTAAATCGTTCTGTTGGAGCATGCTGGCATAGGCATTGATGCAGTCGGCCTGTAAAATCTGCTTCTCGGTGATCTATAATCCGGATTGGACGGCTCTAAATTCCGGATCGGACGGATTCAAAATCCGGATTGGACGAATGCAAATTCCTGATTGGACGGATACATATTCCGGATTGAACGGTCGTAAATTCCGGAATGGGCGGTCATATATTCCGAGTTGGATGAAATGAGGTTCCGAAATGGCCGAGCGCAACAATAGTTTGCATACACGCTTTGCGGCCTCCCGCGTGGAGACGGCCTTGAGCGATACACCAGTTGTCCTGGTCAATGGGCCTCGACAATGCGGCAAGACAACCCTGGTCCGGAACCTCATTGGCGGAAATAGGGAGTATTACACGCTTGATGACGCAACGGTTCTCGAATCTGCACGCACGGACCCAGATGGCTTCGTCAGGCGTTTGGGGTCTGCCGTCATTGATGAAGTACAGCGAGCGCCAGAGCTTCTAATTGCCTTGAAAAAGGCTGTCGATGAGGATCGTCGACCGGGCCGGTTTTTACTCACAGGTTCGGCTAATGTTCTAACCCTGCCCAGGGTGGCGGAAAGCCTTGCAGGCCGGATGGAAGTTATTACCCTGCAACCGCTCTCCCAGGCCGAGTTGCTGGGAAAGGCACCGGGATTCCTTTCGAATGCATTTCAGGGGCAACCGACAACTCCAGTATCTCTGTTGTCTCGCGAGGCGCTGATGGAAGCCGTTTTGACGGGCGGTTATCCGGAAATGCTTGAGCGTCGTGACGCGGAGCGCCGCCGAAGCTGGGCGCGCAACTACATCAAAGCCATTGTTGATCGTGACGCACGAGACATTGCGGACCTGGAAAAGCTTGACCGTATGCCGCGGTTGCTACGCGCATTGGCCGAACACTCCGGCCAACTTACCAACTACGCTCAACTCGGCGGTCAGTTGGGCCTGGATGGCAAAACCGCGAATAAATATATCGGTGTGCTGGAGCAATTGTTCTTGATTACCCGCATTGAGCCATGGTTTCGGAACCGGCTAAGTCGTCTCGTCAAAACCCCAAAGCTCCATTTTCTTGATTCTGGCCTATTGGCATCTCTGTCTGGTGCGACATACGAGACCTTAGAGAATGATAGAACCCGATTTGGCGCGTTACTGGAAACGTTCGTGCTGGCGGAAGTCGTTCGCCAGATCACTTGGCAGAGCGATATGTACTCCTTGTACCACTATCGCGATAAAGACCAGAACGAAGTCGATATCGTCATTGAAAATGAAATGGGTGATGTCGTCGGGCTCGAAATCAAGGCTGCAGCCACGGTAAGGGCTTCTGACTTCAAAGGACTTCGCCGCTTGGCCGAGAGTGCCGGAAGCGACTTCAAATTTGGTGCGGTGCTCTATGATGGCGACGCCATTCTCCCGTTTGGGGATGGCTTGTATGCGGCACCAATATCTAGTTTGTGGGGTTGAGATTGAGTCTGCTCGACTAATTCATGGAGGCAGCTCCGACCCAGCCAATGCAACGGGTCGGAGCCTTCTTGCGGTAGGACCTTCTTGCGGTAGGACCTTCTTGCGGTAGGAGAAGTTACTCGCCAGCGTTCGCGTTTTCCCGCGCCCGACGTACAGCCGCGCGGACCTGTTCCGGCGCGGTGCCGCCCAGGTGGTTGCGGGCATTCACCGAGCCTTCCAGCGTCAGCACGTCGAACACGTCCTGCTGGATCATGTCGGAGAACTGGCGCAGTTCGTCCAGGCTGAGTTCGGACAGATCCTTGCTCTGCTGAATGCCGTAGGCCACGGACTTGCCGACGATCTCGTGGGCATCCCGAAAGGCCACGCCGCGCTTGACCAGGTAGTCGGCCAGATCGGTGGCGGTGGAATAGCCGCGCCGCGCCGCTTCGCGCATCTTGTCTTTCTTCGGCTGCAGGGCCGGCACCATGTCGGCGTAGGCCTTGAGGCAGTCCTTGATGGTGTCGACGGTGTCGAACAGCGGTTCTTTGTCTTCCTGGTTGTCCTTGTTGTAGGCCAGGGGCTGGCCTTTCATCAGGGTCAGCAGGGCAATCAGGTGGCCATTGACCCGGCCGGTTTTGCCGCGCACCAGTTCCGGCACGTCCGGGTTCTTCTTCTGGGGCATGATGGAGGAGCCGGTGCAGAAGCGGTCGGGCAGGTGGATGAAGTCGAACTGGGCCGAGGTCCAGAGGATCAGCTCTTCCGAGAAGCGCGACAGGTGCGTCATCAGGATACTCGCGAACGAGCAGAATTCGATGGCGAAGTCCCGGTCGCTCACGGCATCCAGGGAGTTCTCCGCCGGTGCTTCAAAGCCCAGCAGTTGCGCGGTGTAGGTGCGGTCGATGGGGTAGGTGGTGCCGGCGAGAGCCGCCGCGCCCAGGGGCATGATGTTAACGCGCTTGCGGCAATCCTGCAGGCGGCCGGCGTCGCGCTTGAGCATTTCAAACCAGGCTAGCAGGTGGTGGCCGAAGGTAACGGGCTGGGCGGTTTGCAGGTGGGTGAAGCCGGGCATGATGGTGTCGGCTTCGCGCTCGGCCAGATCCAGCAGGCCGGCTTGCAGGCGGTTCAGTTCGGCGGCGATGGCGTCGATCTCGTCGCGCAGGTAGAGGCGAATGTCGGTGGCGACCTGGTCATTGCGGGAGCGGCCGGTGTGGAGCTTCTTGCCGGTGATGCCGATGCGTTGGGTCAGGCGTGCTTCGATGTTCATGTGCACGTCTTCGAGCTCGACCGACCATTCGAACTCGCCGCGTTCGATCTCGCCGCGAATCTCGGTCAGGCCCTGGATAATCTGGTCGCGCTCTTCGTCGGTCAACACGCCCACTTTCGCCAGCATGGTGGCGTGGGCGATGGAACCCTGGATGTCGTGGAAACAAAGGCGCTTATCGAAGCTGACCGACGCGGTGAAGCGTTCGACGAAGGCATCGGTGGGCTCGTTGAATCGTCCGCCCCAGGATTGGTTGGTCGCTTGGCTGTTGCTCATACAG
>JAEZAA010000100.1 GCA_023430625.1 Pseudomonadota bacterium | reverse complement strand
TGTCCTGGGACGTTGCCGCCACAGACCATTGCATGCGACTGAGCACAATCTTTTGGGGCAGCTCCGCCGACAGGCTGAGCACGGGAAAGTCGCGCAGGAAGTCAAACGCCGCCAGGGTTGTCATGGTTGGATCGGTCCAGAAGATCCGGTCCGCCAGATTCGTCACGAGTTTGGCGTTGGTCAACAACAGCAGGCTCAACTCATAGGCGGTAGCCGTGTCCAGGTTGCTGAGCGCGGTTGTGGCATCGCCGTTCATTTGGGCCAGGTTGAATTGCTGCGTCGTCACCAGCGCCTTGGCATAGGCGGCCAGTTTGGCTTTTTTGCTAGCGACGTAATCCTGCAGCAGATTCTCCGTCGTGCTGAGCGCTTGCCGTACCGAGGCATGCGCCGTGGCGATGGACACTGCCGCCGGGTTCAGGGCGGGATCCGATAACTGCCGGTCAAACTCCACCTTCACCAGGGTGCTCAAGGGCGTGATGGTGGTGACGCCTGGCGGCGCGGCCAAAAAATAGGATAGGGGAATCCGACCGCTTTCTTCGTCACCCTTGACCATCTGGTCTTCGTCCTGGGTGATGATGCAGGAGGCGGTCGGGCAGGCGGCAATGGCATGCACCATCAGGGCATGTTCGTGCGGTGCCTCGATCCCCTCGAGCTCCTGGGCGCTGAAGCGGAACACACCGCCTTTGCCACTCCGGGTGGACGGTTCATCGGGGTCGGGCAGGTAGTTGTGATTGAGATCCAGCCAGACCAGGGCGTTGCGCAGATAGCCGTCGATTACCCGGCCCTGGTAAACCACCCGTTCCGGGTCCGGTTTGCCTGGTTCGACGACGGGATCGCGATCACCTTCAGTACTACAGGCTGACAGCGCCGCGATGAAGAGTGCGGGAATCGCCCCTTTGGCGGCCCAAGAGAATGCGTGCTTCATGACCCTTGCCCTGACTGCTGAAAAAACAGGCACATACTTTACGGCATGTACCACAGGGTATGCCGGACCAAGTTCGCATTCTCGGCAGGGCTGCGCCTTATCAGGTACAGGTTTTGCCGTTAGCGCGTGCTCGATGACAGCGTTAGAGAACGCCCCACAGGCTGAGGCCGGCAAACAGCAGGAAGAGAACGCCGCTGATGCGGTGCAGGGTCTGGGCGGAAATGTGTTGCAACAGCCAGCGGCCGCCGAACACGCCCAGGGCGGAGGTCAGCACCAGGGCCAGAGTCGATCCCACATAGATGGCGATGGCGGGCTGGGTCGTGCCCAGGGCGGCGACGGAGAGTTGGGTTTTGTCGCCGAACTCGGCGAAAAAAATCATCAGAAACGCGGTGGCGAAAATGCCGTGGCCAGGCTGCTCGGTAATGGCTTCGTCATCATCTTCGGGGGCCAGCAGCGCGCGTATACCGAAAAACGTAAAGAGTGCGGCGACGATCCAGTTCAGGTACTGATCCGGCAGGGCCAGGCGGATGGCCGAACCAAAGGCCACGGCCAGTCCATTCAGGACCGCAAAGGCAACGATGGCCCCCAGCAGAACCGGCCAGGGGCGGTGGCGGGTCGCCAGCAGCATGCAGACGAGTTGGCTCTTGTCGCCGAACTCGGCAGCGAAGATCAATAGGAGGCTGCTCACAAGCGGCGCGAGCGAGAGGGCGTCGAGCATGGGATCACCTACAACTGCGGGCCGTCATGATAACGAGTTTGCCCACCCGTCGAAAGGCGGCGGGCGTTGAGAAAGCTTCACTGGCCGCGGCGCGATGAGGGAGTACACTGAGAACAAGAGTCTCGGTTTGAATCGAGAAGGCTGACACACGAACGCGGAGTGAGCATGCATCCTGTCGTAGAGAACGTGACGCAACGAATCATCGAGCGGAGTCGGCAAACCCGGCAAGATTATCTAAGCCGGATGCAGACGGCTCGCCACCAGGGCCCCCTGCGCCAGACCCTGTCCTGCGGCAACCTGGCGCATGGCTTTGCCGCCTGCGGTGAGTCGGACAAGGCCGCCTTGCGCGGCGCCGAGGTGCCCAACATCGCCATTGTCTCCTCCTACAACGACATGCTGTCGGCCCATCAGCCGTTGCAGCGTTTTCCTGCGCTGATCAAGGAAGCGGCGCATCAGGTGGGCGCGGTGGCGCAATTCGCCGGCGGCGTGCCGGCCATGTGCGACGGTGTGACCCAGGGGCAGCCGGGCATGGAGCTGAGCCTGTTTTCCCGCGATGTGATCGCCATGGCCACGGCGGTCTCGCTCTCCCACAACATGTTCGACGCCGGTCTCTGTCTAGGGGTGTGTGACAAGATCGTGCCCGGGCTGCTCATCGGGGCCCTGAGCTTTGGCCATCTGCCTTTTATCTTTGTGCCGGGCGGGCCCATGCCCACGGGGTTGTCCAACGCCGAAAAATCCCGGGTCCGTCAGCTCTATGCCGAAGGCAAGGCCAGCCGGGCGGAGCTACTGGAGGCGGAAGCCGAGTCCTACCACGCGCCGGGAACCTGCACCTTCTACGGCACCGCCAACAGCAACCAGATGCTGATGGAGATGATGGGCATCCATCTGCCGGGTGTCGCCTTCGTCCACCCGGATACCCCATTACGGGACGAGCTGACCCGCGAGGCGGCACGGCGCGTAGCGCAGATGACGGCGCTGGGTCAGGAGTACACGCCCCTGGGCGAGCTGGTGTCGGAGGCGAGTGTGGTGAATGCCATGGTCGGCCTGCTGGCCACCGGTGGCTCCACCAACCACACCATGCATCTGGTGGCCATGGCGCGTAATGCCGGCGTCATCATCAACTGGGATGACTTTTCCGAACTCTCCGCCTGTGTGCCGCTGCTGGCGCGGATTTACCCCAATGGCCAGGCGGATGTTAATCAGTTCCAGGCCGCCGGCGGCATGGCGCTGCTGATCCGCGAACTACTGGCGGCCGGGCTGGTGCATGAGGATGTGCCGACGGTGGCCGGGCGAGGCCTGTCCCGCTACACCCAGGAGCCGTTTCTGGTGGATGGTCGTCTGCAGTGGCGCGATGGCGCGCGCCAATCTCACGATGCCACGGTGATCCGTTCTGCTCTGCAGCCGTTCAGCCCCAACGGTGGGCTGAAGCTGTTGCAGGGGAATCTGGGACGCGGCGTGATCAAGGTGTCGGCGGTCAAGCCCGAGCATCAGGTGGTCGAGGCCCCCGCGAGGGTACTGCATGACCAGGATGAGCTGCATACCCTGTTCGAGCGCGGCGAGCTGGACCGCGACTGCGTGCTGGTGGAGCGCTTTCAAGGACCGCGCGCCAACGGCATGCCGGAGTTGCACAAGCTGACGCCGTACCTGGGCGTGTTGCAGGACCGTGGCTTCAAGGTGGCGCTGGTGACCGATGGGCGCATGTCCGGTGCGTCCGGCAAGGTGCCGGCGGCGATTCATGTGTATCCCGAGGCGGCGCTGGGTGGTCCGCTGGCGAAGGTGCGGGACGGGGATCTGATTCGGCTCGACGCCACGAAGGGAACCCTTCAGGTCCTGGTCGATGACGCGGAATGGGAGGCGCGGGCGGCGGTGGTGGCGGATTACGCGCCGCACCAGTTTGGCATGGGCCGCGAGCTATTTGTCGCCATGCGCCATGCCGCCGGGCATCCGGAGGAGGGTGCGTCCTGCTTCTGGCCGGCTCGTTCCGAAGGCCTGCACCTGGGTTAGAAGAACCCGCCGTGCAGGCCGTTAACGCTTCTTTGCCGTCCCCAGCCGTGTCTGGGCCAACGCCAGTACGTCATCGGCGGGCAGGGGCTTGGCGTAGTAGTAGCCCTGCACATCGTCGCAGCCCATGGCACGCAGGCGGGCTTCCTGTTCGGCGGTCTCCACGCCCTCGGCGATGACCCGCAGGTTCAGCAGGTGGCCCATGTTGATGATCAGTGCGGCAATCACCTGGTCTTCATGCTGCTGGGTCAGGGCATTGATGAATGAACGGTCGATCTTGAGGCGGTCGATGGGCAGTTTTTGCAGATAGCTGAGGGACGAGTAGCCGGGCCCGAAATCGTCGATGGCCACCCGCACGCCGAGACTGCGCAGCCGACGCAGCACCTGGCTCAGGCCATTGGTGTCCTCCATCATCATGCTTTCGGTGACTTCCAGCTCGATCCTGGTGGGGTTGACCGACGTCTGCCGCAGCACCTGCTGCACCATGCCCAGGAAGTTCGGGTCTTTCAGTTGGCGCATGGAGACATTGACCGCCATCTGGATATCCAAGCCATGCTGGTGCGCCCAGCGCTGCTGTTGCAGGCAGGCTTCACGCAGGATCCATTCGCCCATGGCGACGATCTGTCCCGAGTCCTCCGCCGCTGGAATAAAGGCATTGGGGGCAACCAGCTGTTGCTCTGTACGCTGCCAGCGCACGAGCGCTTCGACGCCGAATACCTGCTGCGTGCCCAGGTTGATCTGGGGCTGGTAAAACAGCCGCAGGCTGTTGCGCTCCACCGAATACCGTAGCTCGCGAATGGTCTGCAAGTGGCTCTGCAGGTTGCGCTCCAACTGATTGTCGAAGAATTGGTAGGAGGAGCGGTTGACCCGCTTGGCCTGCTTGAGCG
>JAEZAA010000095.1 GCA_023430625.1 Pseudomonadota bacterium | reverse complement strand
CCCCAACCCTCTCCCAGAGGGAGAGGGAGTAAAAACAGCTACTTGCAGATTCTTGCTCCCATTCATAGTGCGCGGGAGCTAACCCACTAGTTCAGCCCCAACTGCTTCAGGTGCTTCTCCGCCACACTGGCCGGCAGCGGCACATAGCCATCCTTCACCACCACCTGCTGGCCCTGCTTGGACAGCATCAGCTTGACGAACTCGGCTACGATCGGATCCAGCGGCTTGTTGGGCGCCTTGTTGACGTAGATCCAGAGGAAGCGCGACAGGGGATACTGGCCCGTGGCGGCATTCTCGTTCGTCGCATCAATGAACGGCTGGCCCTCTTTCTTGGCCAGGGGCACGGTCCGCACGCTGGCGGTGGTGTAGCCGATGCCCGAGTAGCCGATGCCGTTGAGGGATTCGGACACACCCTGCACCACCGACGCCGAACCCGGCTGTTCGTTCACGTTATTGCGGAAATCACCCTTGCAGAGGGCGTTTTCCTTGAAGTAGCCGTAGGTGCCGGACACCGAGTTGCGGCCGAACAGCTGCATGTCCCGCTTCGCCAGCTGGCCGGTGATACCCACCTGCCCCCAAGTATTCACCGCCTCGGCATAGCCGCACTTGCGGGTGGAGGAGAAAATGGCGTCCACCTGGGCCAGGGTCAGCCCCTCAATGGGATTATCCTTGTGCACGAATACCGCCAGGGCGTCGATGGCCACCGGCACGGCGGTGGGCTTGTAGCCGAACTTCTTCTCGAACTCCTCGATTTCCTTGTCCTTCATGGCGCGGCTCATGGGGCCGAGGTTCGAGGTGCCTTCGATCAACGCGGGCGGCGCGGTGGAGGAACCGGCGGCCTGCACCTGGATGTTCACATTCGGATAGTGGCGCTTGAACTCCTCGGTCCAGAGCGTCATCAGGTTGGCCAGGGTGTCGGAACCCACGCTGGAAATGTTGCCGGACACGCCACTGGCTTTCTGGTAACCAGGCAGGTTCGGATCCACCTTGCCCTCAGCCAACGCCACGCTGCTGGCCAGAACGGATGTGGCGGCCAGGGTCAGGGCTGCTACGAGTTTTTTCATGGTCATCATTCTCTCCTGAAGATCATCTTGAAGTCGGACGGACCGCCAATCGCTTCCCCGATTGAACAGTGAGCCTTTGCTCCTGCGCCATCTCTGTGCCGGCCCGGTGACTGTGACTATAGGCAGGCAGAATGACAATTTGATGACAGTGACCGACGCAATGGCACGGCCCGGCGCAACCCGGTGAAATCGCAGTATTATTACTATCTCTCTGAAGCCCGAGATGCGCTAAACTGACCCGCAATTAACCTGCTAGCTAGCAATCGGACGGTCTCCGACTACGCTTAAAGCAAATACAACAAGATCAAAAACACGCACAAGATTAAGAGACAACAGCATGAAATCGAGTAACGGACCGGCGCCCAGCGGCGAGCTGGCCCTTCGGGTGGTTGCCCTGGAACGGGATACCAATGCCAATGGCGACATCTATGCCGGCTGGCTGATGTCACAGATGGATTTGGCCGCCGCCAACATGGCGGGCCGGATCGCCAAGGGCCGCACCGCCACCGTGTGCGTGGACAAAATGGAGTTTTTGTCGCCGGTACGGGTAGGCGCGGAAGTCAGTTGCTATGCCCAGCTGACGGATATCGGCCGCAGCTCCATGAAGATTCAGGTTGAAGTCTGGACCCGCGACCCCTGCCAGACCCAGGAGCGCAAGGTGACCGAAACCCAGTTCGTGTTCGTGGCCATTGATGGGGATGGACGTATCCGGCCAGTCCCGGAGCAATAAGCCACCGCACCCCTCGCTGATCCGCACTCCTAACGAAAGAAGCCGCCTTTTCAGGCGGCTTCTTTTTTTTGGACCAGGCACTGACAATCAGGCGCTGGTGACCACCTTGTGCAACCGCTCCGCCAGCTCCGACAGCTGGGCCGCCAGGTTTTCCAACTCGGCATTGGCGTTCAACAGGTTCTGGGAAGAGGCCGCGTTGGTCGAGCTGATGTCCGCCACCTGCTGGCTGGAGGCTACCAGTTCTTCCACCCCCACCGTCTGCTGATCCAGCTGATCGGCGATGCGGTTGATGTTGCCGGTGATTTCCTTCACCGCTGATGCCACCTGCTGCATGATGTCCTCGGTACGCCCCACTTCATCCATGCCCTGATCGATGTCCGAGGTGCACTGACTGATCAGGGTGCGGATCTCGGCGGCGGATTCGTTGCTGCGATGGGACAGGCTTCTCACCTCGTCCGCCACCACCGCAAAGCCACGGCCGGCTTCGCCCGCCCGCGCCGCTTCGATGGCCGCGTTCAAGGCCAGCAGGTTGGTCTGTTCGGCGATACCGGTAATCACGTTGATCACGGTTTCGATCTTGGTGTTGCTGCGCTTGATGTTGGTCATCGAGGCGCTCATGCGGGCCATGGCCTGGGTGCTGTTGAGGGATTGGGCTTCGGCATGGTTGGCCAGCTCCCGGATCTTCTGGGCCAGGCCGTTGGACTCCACCAGGTCGCCCGCCATGGCGTTCAGGGTCAGGTTGATCTGCTGGAACGCAGAATCCTGCTGGGCCACGCCGGCACTGATGGTCTGGCTGGCACTGGCGGTTTCGGCGGAACTGTCACTGAGGGAGGCCGATGCCGTCACCAGGGTTTCCGCGCTTTCCCGCGCCTGGGCGACCACCGAGCCCAACCGCTCCGAGGCTTCTGCCGATTGGCGGGCCAGGGCCTCCGCTTTCTGCATTTCCTGGCGATTCATTTCCATGGTGGTCGCGCGCAGCCGCGCCGCGAACCAGTTGGCCACAGCAATGATCAGGGTGGGCAGCATGAAGCCGGATACCAGATCCACCCGCTGGGCCTGTTCCGTCATCTCAAACGTGGGCATCTCGGCCCCAGTTGATTTCTGGTACATCAGCAACGCCAGAAAGCCCAGCCCGCCCAGGGTCCAGACCATGCCGGAGGCGTTGCTGGCAATTAGGAAGGCAAAGGCGATGACGCAGGGGACCCAATAGACATGGGCGGAATCGATACCGCCCAGCTGCCAGATCATGTTCATCACGTGGGCCGCCATGAACACTAGGGACAGGTTGGCCGCGAGAATCTGCCCCAACCCCATCCGGATCAGACCGACCGTGCCCGAAAGTCCGACAATCAGCAGCAGTGAGGTAATGCTCAGGGCGGTATGATCCAGCTTGGACCACTTGATCAGGCTATAGAGGCCGATCAGCGCACCGATCATGGAGAACATGACAATGGCTTTTTGGTTCGCCAGCTCCGGATCGTCCGGATTACTGCCGGCTGGCAGGCATTTGTTCAGAAAAGTACTTAGCGACATGGACAACACCCAGCAAGACAAGAGATCTGGCCGATCGGGCGTACTCGAGGGCAATGAGTTCCTGCCACCCGCGCGTAAAATCGGCATCTAACTTAAATCTAGCCGCTTCTTACAAATTCGCTGTGTTCTTTAGCAAAAAGCTGTGAAATCCGTACCCGGGTAACTCAGATACGCTCAAGCTTGGCGTACGACATCACCAGCCATTTGCTGCCATCGCTGTCGAAATTGACCTGCACCCGCGCGTGGGGACCGCTGCCCTCGTAATTCAGCACCACACCTTCGCCGAAACTGGGATGGCGCACCCGCTGGCCCAGCTGCAGCGTCGGCTCCGGTACCCGAATGGTCGGCGCCGGCCCACCAAAGCTCATGGGACGGGTCACGGTGTTGCGCAGGCGCACCTCCTGCAACATGGCCGGCGGAATCTCCCGCACGAAGCGGGAAATCCGGTGGTACTTGTCCTGCCCGTACAAACGCCGGGTCTCGGCGTAGGTCAGCACCAGTTTTTCCCGTGCCCGGGTCACGCCGACGTAACAGAGGCGGCGTTCCTCCTCCAGCCGGCCCGGTTCTTCCAGGGCCATGGCGTGAGGAAACAGCTCTTCTTCCATGCCGGTCAGAAACACCAGCTTGAACTCCAGGCCCTTGGCGCTGTGCAGGGTCATCAGCTGCACGCTGTCCTCGTGCTCGTCGGCCTGGCGCTCGCCGGCGTCCAGCGCGGTTTGAGCCAGGAACTCGGCCAGCGCGTCCAGCTCCTCGTCGCCGTCATATTCGCGGGTGGCGTTGATCAGTTCCGCCAGGTTCTCCTTGCGGGCTTGTCCCTTCTCGCCTTTCTCCTTGCCGTGGAACTCGATCAGCCCGGTTTTTTCGACCACACTCTGCACCAGTTCATGCAGCGGCTTGACCAGGCTCAGCTCGGCGAAGTACTCCACCAGCCGGATAAACTCATGCAGCCCCACCGCCGCCTTGCCCTTGATGACACCGGCATTGAGCAGGCCCTGGGCGGCCTGCCAGAGCGAAATGCTCTGGCTATTGGCGCAGTCGCGCAGATCGCTCAGGGTCTTGTTGCCAATGCCCCGGGTCGGCACGTTGACCACCCGCTCGAAGGCGGCATCGTCATGGGGGAAGCGGATCAGGCGCAGGTAGGCCACCGCATTACGGATCTCCTGCCGATCGTAGAAGCGCAGGCCGCCATAGACCCGGTACGGCATGGCGTGGCGCACGAAGGCTTCTTCCAGCACCCGGGACTGGGCATTGGAGCGATACAGCACCGCCACGTCGGAGCGGCTGTTGCCCTGCTCCACCCACTGGCGTACCCGGTCGACGATGTAGGTGGCTTCGTCCTGCTCGTTGAAAGCGGCATAGAGGTCAATCGGCTCGCCTTCCAGGCCGCTGGTCCAAAGCTCCTTGCCCAGGCGCCCGGAGTTGTTGGCGATCAGCGCGTTGGCGGCCTGCAAAATGGTGGAGGTGGAGCGGTAGTTCTGCTCCAGGCGCACCAGCTCCGCGTTGGGAAAATCCTGCTGGAAGCGCTGAATGTTCTCGATGCGGGCGCCCCGCCAGCCATAGATGGACTGATCGTCGTCGCCCACCACCGTGACCGGCACCCGGTCGCCCGCCAGCACCCGCAGCCAGGCGTACTGCACGGTGTTGGTGTCCTGGAACTCGTCCACCAGAATATGGCCGAAACGGCGCTGGTAGTGGTCCAGCAACTGGGGCCGGTTGAGCCAGAGTTCGTGGGAGCGCAGCAGGATCTCGCCGAAATCCACCAGCCCGGCGCGGTCACAGTAGGTTTCATACTCCTGATAGATGCGCCCCATGGTCTTGTGGTGCAGATCGCCCCGGTCGTCCAGATGGCGCGCCCGCAGCCCTTCGTCCTTCTGGGCGTTGATAAAGTACTGGGCTTGGCGCGGCGGCCACTGGTTCTCGTCCAGTTGCAGGCTTTGCAGAATGCGTTTGACCACCCGCAACTGGTCGTCGGAATCGATCACCTGAAAGCTCTCGGGCAGATTCGCCTCGCGCCAGTGGGCGCGCAACAGGCGATGGCCCAGGGAGTGGAAAGTGCCCACCCACATGCCGGCGGTGGAAATGCCCAGCAACTGCTCGATGCGCCCGCGCATTTCCCGCGCGGCCTTGTTGGTGAAGGTCACCGCGAGAATGCCATGGGAACTCAGGTGCTCCACCTGCATTAGCCAGGCGATCCGGTGCACCAGCACCCGGGTCTTGCCGCTGCCGGCGCCGGCCAGTACCAGCAGACTACCTGCTGGCGCGGCGACCGCCTGGCGCTGGGCGTCATTCAAACCTTCGAGGATGCTGGAAACGTCCATGGGGAATGCTTCTCCGGCCATGTTAAGGGAGATGAGTGGAATCGACTGAAAGGGAGGTATTGAACCACAAAAGCCCCGGCGACGCACAAATCGCCCACCCTTTCCGCCGCCGTCCGGATCCGCGATCCTCCTCGGCAGCACGGCCCACTCAAAACGAGACGCCTGCACGGATTCTAGGTTGTCGTCGGCGTTTCCCTCAGGTTAAATGAGCACGAAGTCATTATTCAGGGACGGCGCACCGACGGTGAACATTCACAAGCACAGGATTGTGTAACGGTTGAACAATATGACCGGTGAACTACAGGGACCAGACGCAGAGCACGGCCTGCCGCCGACTTCTGATCTGGAATTGATGACGGCCGCGGCCCGGCCCCAGCCCACGGATGTTCTGCGCCGCCAGGTGCGAGCCCTGTATCAGGGCGCCCGCTACTGGCTGTGCTTGTCTCTCGGCCTGAGCGTCACGCTCGCGGCGGCCGTCTCGCCCGCCTCAGCCCACACCTCTGCCCTCGTCGGAATCGCCCTGCTCTGTGCCGTCCATGGCCTCGGCCTGACCCTGATCTTTGCTTACCGCCGTCATCACCAACCGCCGCGACCGACCCAACGCTGGCGCAAGCACCTGCGTGCCCTGCTGGCCACAACAGGCACCAGTTGGGGCATCGCCCTGGCCTGGTTGCAGCTGGCGCCCGCCACCGTGCCATTGGCCCTGGCGCTGGCCGCCCTGCTCCTGTTCCCGGCGGTGATCCTGCTGCGTCATGACGCCAGCAGCGGCGGCTGGATGGCAGCGGGGTTCCTCGTCCCCAGCCTGCTCACCGCCGTCTGGTTGAGCCTGAGCACGCAAGGCAGCCTGATGCAGACTGGTCGCGCAAACTCTTCGCTCAGCTGGGCTGAACCGATCACCAGTCTGTTTCTCCTAACCCTGCTGACGGTGGCCGCACTCGTCATACTTGGACTGCTGGCGCGCCAGACCCGCCAGCAGCTGACCCGCCACCTGACCCAGGAAGCCCTGATCAGCTATCTCGACCAGGCTCGGGTGCTGGCCGAGCAGATGAACCAGGAACTGGATACGGAAGTGCGCCACCGGGAGTATTCCGAGCTGACACTGCGCCAGGCCTATCAGGATCTGGAACGACGGGTTCGCGACCGCAACCAGGAGTTGTCGGAAACCAACGATCTGCTGAACCAGCAGATCAAGCTGCGCAAAAGCATCAGCGATGCCCTGGTCAAGAGCCAGACCCGTCTGTCCCAGGCCATCGAGGCCAGCCATCTGGCTCTGTGGGACTGGGACCTGACCAGCGGCCAGATTTACCAGTCCCATTTCCATTCGGTGTTCGGCCCCCGGGAAATGACGACCGAGGAGTATCAGGACAACCTGCGCCGCCACGTGCACCCGGACGACTTCCCGCGCCTGCGGGACGCCACCGACACCTATCTGGCCGGCAACAGCGCGCGCTATCTGGTGCATTACCGAATCCGCACCGCCGACGGCGCCTGGCTATGGGTGGAGGAATGCGGCAAGGCGGTCCGCTCCGGTGCCGACGGCCGCGTCAGCCGTATGCTCGGCACCCGCCGCGACATCACCGACGACCGCCAGCGGGACGACCAGTTGCGCATGGCCAAATCGGTGTTCGACAACACGGCCGAAGGCATTTTCGTGCTCGATCCGGATTTCCGCTTCCTCAGCATCAACCGGGCCTTTTCCCGCATCACCGGCTTCAGCGAGGAGGAAGTACTGGGGCGTCCGCTGGTGGATCTCAGCAACATTCCCCGCAAAGAGGAAATCTTCGAGCAGGCCCGCGTGGCCCTGGACCAGGATGGCCGCTTCGATGTGGAATTGTTCGAACGTCGCAAGGGTGGCGATTACTTCCCGGTCTGGCTCCAGATCAACCTGGTCCGCAACGAAGCCGGCGAGGTCACCCACTATGCCGGGCTGCTGTCGGATCTCACCGAGCGCAAGCAGGTCACCGACCGCCTCCAGTTTCTGCTGCATTACGACGATCTCACCGGGCTGGCCAACCGGGTGCTGTTCCGCGACCGCCTGCACAATGCCCTGAGCCGGGCACGCGGCGGGCACACCCGCTACGCGCTACTGAACATCAACCTCGACCGCTTCAAACAGATCAACGACAGCCTCGGCCAGGACGCCGGCGATGAGCTGCTCAAGCAAATTGCCAACCGCCTGCTGGCCCTACTGCCCACCGCCGACACCCTGGCCCGGCTCGGCGGCGACGAGTTCTGCATGTTGCTGGAAGCCGCCAGCCGCACTGAAGTCGCCGCCCTGGCGGAGCAGATTCTGACCCGCTTGCGCGCCCCCCTGTTCGTGCAGGGCCAGGAAATCATGATCGCCGCCAGCATCGGCATCACCATGCTGCCCGACAGCGCCCGCGACCTGCAGCCGGCCCTGCAACAGGTCAACACCGCCGTGCGCCAGGCCAAGTATCTGGGCGGCAACACCTTCGAGTTCTACAACAATGCCCTGCGCGCGGTCTCGCGCCAGCGCATCCGGCTGGAAACCGAACTGCGCAAGGCGCTGCGCCACCACAGCCTGGAGGTGTACTACCAGCCCAAGCGCCGCCTGAGCAATGGCCTGATCGACAGTGTCGAGGCCCTGGTGCGCTGGAATCATCCGGAGCGGGGCCTGATACTGCCAGCGGAATTCGTCCCCATCGCCGAGGACAGCGGCCTCATTGTGGAAATCGGCGAGCACGTGCTGAATGTCGCCTGCCAGCAAGCCCAGGCCTGGCAGCACCAGGGCCTGGGCCGCATACAGGTGGCGGTGAACCTGTCCGCCCACCAGCTACGCCAGGGCAATCTGGCCGAAACCGTGCAGGCCGCGCTGCAATTGTCCGGCCTTGATCCACGCCTGCTGGAACTGGAGCTGACCGAAAGCGCGCTGATGGAAAACGTCGCCCGCGCCGTCGCGCTCTTGGACGATCTGCGGGCAGCGGGCGTTCGCGTCAGCATCGACGACTTCGGCACTGGCTATTCCTCGCTCAGCTACCTCAAGCGTTTCCCCATCGATGCCATCAAGATCGACCAGGTCTTCATCAAGAACGTGGCCCACAGCCCGCAGGATGCCGCCATTACCCAGGCCATCATTGCCCTGGGCCGCAGCTTGAAGCTGGAGGTGGTGGCCGAGGGCGTGGAATCCGCGGAACATGCGACCTTCCTCCGGGCTCAGGGCTGCGACCTGATCCAGGGTTATCATATCGCTCCCGCCCTGACCGGCGACGACCTCGCCATCCTGCTGCTGAATCAGCAAATTGAGCAGCAACAGGGACGCAAGCCAGCCAGGAACGCACGAACACTTAAGCGCACCGAAAACGCCAAGCTGCTCTAAACTACGGCTTTGAAAACAGGCGTTCAGAAAATAAAGTGTGCGTCGTTGCAGCCCTGAGGTGCCCGGTTTGAACAAGGTCCCGATTCTCCACCAACTCCGCCAGTCCAAGAGTGAGCTGCGCAAGTCCGAGCAGAAAGTCGCGGAGTACGTGCTTGCCAACCCGCATGATGTGATCCACATGCGGATCGTGGATCTGGCCACCGAGTCCCAGGTGAGCGAGCCGACCATTGTGCGGTTTTGCCGCGCCATCGGCTTCGACAGCTTCCAGAGCCTCAAGCTCAACCTGGCCCAGCAACTGGTGACCGAGCGCAACCAGGTGCCCTTTCCCGTGGTCAGCGGCGACACCGTGGAAACCATGGCCCTCAAGGTCATCGAGGGTACGATTCACGGCTTCATGCAGCTCAAGCACGCCCTGGACTGGGAGATTCTGGAGCGGGCCATCGACCGCCTGGCACAAAGCCCGCGCATCGATTTCTATGGCTTTGGCGCCTCCGGCCTCGTGGCACAGGACGCCCAGCAGAAATTCTTCCGCCTGCAGGTGACCACCGGCAGCTATTCCGACCCCGACCTGCAGTCCATGGCCGCCGCCACTCTGACCCCGGCGGATGCGGTAGTGGCCATCTCCAACAGTGGCCGCAACAAGAGCCTGCTGCAGAACATGAACCTGGTGCGCGAGTCCGGCGCCAGCCTCATCGCCCTGTGCCCCTCGGCCACGCCGCTGGCGCAACTGGCGGATATCACCATCGCCGTGGACGTCAACGAGGATACCGACGCCTTCACGCCCATGGTGTCGCGCCTGACGCACCTATTGCTGCTGGATGTTCTCGCCACCGGCATCTTCCTGCGGCGCGGGCCGGAGATCGGCGAACACCTGAGTCATATCAAGCAAAGCCTGCGCACCTTGCGCCTGCCGCCTAATTCCTAACTCCTAATTCCTAACTCCTGGCGGATAGCAAGCGTTCGTCCTTATTTTTTGAGCTCTGTCACAGACGAATCGCCGTTTTTTCATACACTCTTCATAGGAGCCGGATAACCTCGGGGCCCTGGATCACGCCAGACCCCCTTGGATTTCTCAGTGAGGAGAGCGACTATGCTAAGCGATCACAAGGAGCAGCACGCCGTAGCTTCCACCCATCTCAAGTCCATTTCCATTCCCATTGACCGCAAAACCCGCGAACGCCTGGCGGCGCGCCGCAAGATGGCGGCCCGCAAGGCCATCGAAAATCACTACGAACGACGCGAGCTGGAGATGTACAGCCAGGAATACTGGTTCGACGGCTGACTCGACTGAGTTAAGAGCCAGACTTCTCGCTCATGGGCAGCACCGGGCGCGGCTGTGAGGGCCGCGTCCAGATGAAGGTCAGCACGCACAGCATGGTGAGTGCGATCACCAGCTTCACGCCCGGCATGATGGGTACGAACAGCATCGGGTAGCTGATCAGCGCCAGCATCAAGGCGGTGGACACGCATTTTGTGCGGCGCCGGATCACGCCATGCTGCTCCCAGTCGTGGATCATGGGACCGAAGGTGGGCTGGTTCAGCAGCCAGCGGTGCAGGCGTTCGGAGCTGCGGGAAAAGCAGAAGGCGGCCAGGATCAGAAACGGCGTGGTGGGCAGCAGGGGCAGGAAGACGCCCAGCACCGCCAGCAAGACGCTGAGGCAGCCGCCGATGAGGTAAAGAACACGGGCAATATGCCCCATACCGCTGGCCCTCCGCGATGGGCAGAATCCAGGACGTTTCCCCTTCCCTTCCAGCCAATCAATGCTCGTGCCGACGCTGCCGCTCCGAGCGCCAGTGATGCACCAGCCAGATCAGCAGCGCAAGCGCGCAAAGAACGCCCAGGGCCCATAATTCGTACCGCTTGAACTCATCAATGGCATGGTTCAGCGTCTTGCCGAAATAATAGCCCAACACGCCCACCAGCACCGCCCAAACGATGCCGCCGATGGCATTGAGCACGGCAAACCGCAGTGGACTGAAGCCGCTGCTGCCGATCACGAATGGCGTGACACTGCGAATCCCGTATAAAAACCGGAACCCCAGCACCAGCGGAATCTCATGGCGATTCAACAGCCGCAGGGCGCGATCCGCCCGCACCTGCCAGTGGGGGCGCCGGCTCAGGTACGCCTTGCCCTTGTAGCGGCCAAGGTAGAAAAAGAACTGGTCCCCCATATAAGTGCCGATAAACGCCACCGTGATCACCCAGGGCAACTCCAGATAGCCGCGAAAGGCGAGAAAGCCGGCAATCACCAGAATCGTCTCGCCTTCCAGAAAGGTGCCCAGCAACAAAGCCCAATAGCCATACTGGGTAATCAATGCTTCTAAAGACATGTTGTTATTCTTCGAATGATGCGCGAGGCCCTCGCACTGGCTCCCGCCGAGTCGATCCAAACGGATTGGCGGGTTTACTCCCTTAAACCTTGCCTTTGTACACTAACCTAGAAGGCTCAACCACCAGAAGATGCCATTTGCTCACCATCCCGGCACCAGGAGCACCGCCCATGTCCGATCACACTTTCCTTCGACCCCAACCTATCCGCTGGCCCGCCTTCAGCCTGCTGGCACTGGTCTATGCCGCCCTCTGCGCCTGCGCCACCACGGACAGCGACACAACGGTCGTCCCGACGATACCCCAGTTGGAGAACACGGAATGGCACGTCACCCGCCTGGGCGACGCCAACCTGCCGGACAAACCGCTGACCATCAGCTTCGCCGCCGACAACCGCGGCTTCGGCTATGCCGGATGCAACCGCTTCTTCGCCCAATACGCGCAGCAGGACGAGGCGGTGCAGCTGTCCCATATCGGCTCGACCCGCATGTCCTGCGAGCCGGAGCGTAACAAGCTGGAACAGCGCTATCTGCGGGGTTTGCTGGAGGTACGGACCCTGGTGCCCCAGGAACAGGGGATTGCGTTGCAGAATGCCCAGGGCGAGACGCTGATGGAATTAAGTCCCATCGCCGACGCCCCTTGAGTGGACGCCGCAATGATGTCGCTAGTCAGGCCGAATATGGATTACCGTTGAGGCACGTATTGGCTCCCCTCTCCCGCGAGGCGGGAGAGGGGCTGGGGGTGAGGGTCTGGGAGGCGTGGAACAAATCTGGCCACGGACGCGTG
>JAEZAA010000069.1 GCA_023430625.1 Pseudomonadota bacterium | reverse complement strand
GGCCAGAGGCTGGATTGACCCAGTCGTAGGCGTGGAATCCCTGGCCGTTACGACCGGTCTCGATTAGGTTGCGCAGCAACTCCTTGCGCTCGGGCGTGGAGTTGCGGGATGGACCTTCCAGGCTGGGGTTGGGGCGAAATGCCAGGTTGATGGAATCATAGGTCCAGGCATAGATGTAGTTGTTCGTGCCGAAGCCCATGGAGCGGATGATGCCGCGAACCCGGTCCTTGGCTTCGGTTTCGTCCAGCGAGGTATCGGTATACGCCTCGTCGATGGCCGTACGTGCCGCTTCCACGATCTGCTTCAGGCCAGCCTTGTGAGCATCAATCAGGTTGGTCCGCAGCCGTTCAACTTCCGCAACACCCTGGCTGCGCAGCTGATCCACCGTCAGCCAGGCGACCCCCGCCGTCAAAAAAACTGGCAGCAGGATGCCTACCAGTAGCCGTGTGCGAATGCTGAAGCGTGAGATAAAGCTCATGTGATATTCCTTCATGAAATGGTCGTCATCCGAGGGAGAAGACTTTTTTATAAATTAGGACTCAATACTTGTAGCTCCAGGTACCGCATAGCGAAAGCAGGTTTTACAAATCAAAGCAAATCGTCAAATATCACCATAAATCAGCCTCTGTGCAGCAATTGGACTCGCCCTCTCTCGCCACTGCCTCCCTGCGTGCTTGAATCCGCTTGGGTAGCGACAGTAGCCTTGGCGGGTACTTCACCCAGCCTTCTCTCCTGCCGAGGTGGCCCATGTCTCTCGCAGCACTTGCCCTCAACTGCACCCTGAAGCCCTCCCCCGCCGAATCCTCTTGCGACTTGCTGCTGACGCAGGTATTGCAGGAACTGAAGAAGCAGGGGGTTCAAGGCGAGCTGCTGCGTGCGGTGGACTACAACATCAAGCCGGGCGTGACCTCCGATGAAGGCGACGGTGACGACTGGCCGGGGATTCGCCAGAAGATTCTCGATGCCGATATCTTCATCCTCGGCACGCCGATCTGGCTGGGGCATCACTCCAGCGTTTGCCAGCGGGTGTTGGAGCGGCTCGATGCCTTTCTGGGCGAAACCGACGACCAGGGGCGGCTGGTGTCCTATGGCCGGGTGGCCGCCGTGGCCGTGGTCGGCAATGAAGATGGCGCCCACCATGTGGTGGCCGAGCTGTTTCAGGGACTGAACGACGTGGGCTTTACCATTCCCGCCAGTTGCAGCACCTATTGGGTGGGCCGGGCCATGCAGAAGACCGATTACAAGGATCTGCCGCAAACGCCGGACGAGGTCGCACAGGCAACCGCAGGCCTGGCTCGCAACTGCGCCCACCTGGCGCGCCTGCTCAAGCAGGCGCAGTATCCGGCGCAATAAGGCGCCTGCCGCGTAACGCTTTCGGACCAGGCCGGGGCTCACATGAAGACACCCCGGCAACACTAGCCGAGTTGACATTCTCTCCGCTTCCGCTATTTTATATCGCACGCGATATAATCACGCTCGATATTAAATTTTGCTGTAACAACAGGAGAACCCCATGAAAGCACTCTACGAAGCTCACGCTTATGCCACTGGCGGCCGTAACGGCCAGGTAAAAACGGAAGACGGCATCATCGATCTGAAACTGGCCATGCCCCAGGCATTGGGTGGCACCGGTGGCGCCGCCAATCCCGAGCAACTCTTCGCCTGCGGCTATGCGGCCTGCTTCGATAGCGCGCTGAATCTGGTGGCGTCCAAGGCCAAGGTGAAGCTGAGCGGCACCCGCATCGATGCCACCGTGGGCATTGGCCCGAATGATGCCGGTGGTTTTAGCCTTGCCGTTAAACTGGAAGCGACTATTCCGGATCTTCCACGGGAACAGGCGCAGGCCCTGCTGGACCTGGCTCATCAAGTCTGCCCTTATTCCAATGCGGTGCGTGGCAATATCGATGTTGAGGTGGTGCTGCGTTAATCAGGGCGGCGCTAGAAAACGGGAGATGAACGGCGGAGGGCGCCATGTATAATCGGCATTCACCTGATGTCATGAGTGATATGAGCGCCATGTCCCAACCGTTGCCCACGGCGGACGAGTCCCTGCAACTCGACCGCCAACTCTGCTTTCCACTCTACGCGGCTTCGCGGCTTGTCACGCGGCTCTACCAGCCGCTGTTGGAGCCGCTCGGGCTCACCTACCCCCAGTACATCGTGCTGATGATCCTGTGGGAGGATGCGCCCTGCTCGGTATCCCATATTGGCGAACGGGCGCTGCTCAATTCCAACACCCTCACACCCCTGCTCAAGCGCCTGGAACAGTTCGGCTACGTGCGCCGCACGCGCAGCGCGGAGGATGAGCGCGTGGTGCAGATCACCCTCACCGAAGCCGGCAGCGACCTGAAAGGGCGCTGTGCCTGTGTCCCGGCGGCAATGCTCAATACGACCGGCGTTCCACTGGAGAAGGTGGTGGCGTTGAAGGGCATGCTGGACGAGCTGGTCGAACAATTGCGCCATGCCGCTCCCCGACCGGAATAGCCCGCAGATTGCCTTGAAAGGTAGAGCACGGGATTCCAGAGTTGAAGGTAGTATCTGGCTCAACCGGCGCATGAGGCCTGGTTGAGTCTCTTCGACCTATCGACTCGGGAGAACCGCATGAAACCCATGTACGAAGCCCATGCCTCTGTCACCGGTGGCCGCAACGGCCATGTGAAGACTGATGACGGCATCATCGACCTGCAACTGGCCATGCCCAAGAGCATGGGTGGTCCCGGTGGCGCGGCAGCCAATCCCGAGCAACTGTTCGCCTGCGGTTACGCGGCCTGCTTCGATGGCGCGCTGAATCTGGTGGCTTCCAAAGACGGGGTCAAACTCAAGGGCACCCAGATCGATGCCACCGTGGGCCTTGGTAAGGACGACGGCGGTAACCTCACCCTGGCGGTCAAACTGGAAGCGACCATTCCCGATATTCCCCGCGACCAGGCCCAGGCGTTTCTGGAAAAAGCCCACCAGGTTTGTCCCTATTCCCGGGCAACACGCGGCAACATCAATGTGGAGCTGGTGCTGAAGTGAGTCGGCGGCGGGCCGCCAGGCCCGCCAGATCGCCGCGTTCAGATATCCAGACAGATCTTGCCGAAGTGCTTTTTGCTCTCCTGAAAGCGGAAGGCATCGCCGATCTGCTCCAACGGAAAATGGCGGTCGATCACCGGGTGCATCTCGTTGGCCTCGATGGCGCGAATCATCGCCTTCTGATGCTCACGGCTGCCCACGATCAAGCCCTGAATCCGCAACTGACGGCCTAAGGCCAGCGGTACCGGCAGGGCCGCATCCACGCCGCTCAACACGCCAATCATGGCGATATGCCCACCGATGCGGGTGGCGATCATGGATTGCAGCAGCGTGTCGGGACCGCCGACTTCAATAACGTGATCCACGCCACGGCCGTCGGTCAGCTTGCGGACCGTCTTGCCCCACTCCGGATCCTTGCGGTAGTTGATCAGATGCGTGGCCCCCAACTCTTCCAGGCGGCCGAGCTTGTCATCGCTTGACGAGGTGGCGATCACCTCGGCGCCGGCCATGCGGGCGAACTGCAGGGCGAAAATGGAGACGCCCCCACTGCCTTGCACCAGCACGGTTTCGCCAGGTTTCAAATCACCGTCCACCATCAGCGCGCGCCAGGCGGTGACACCCGCCGTGGTCAGGGTGGCGGCCTCGGCATAGCTGTAGCCTTTGGGGATGTGGGTGAAGGCGGTTGCCGGCATGGTGACCTGTTCCCGGGCGAAGCCGTCAATGCCGTCGCCCGGCACCCGGCCAAAGCCTTCCTGCTTGAACTCGCCGTTCTGCCAGTCGGGAAAGAAGATGCTGACCACCTGGTCGCCCACCTTGAACTCGGTGACGCCCTCCCCCACCGCCGTGACTTCGCCGGCGCCGTCGGACATGGGAATCCGCTTCTCGCTTGGCCCCATCATGCCGCTGGCGACGCCGTAGTCATGAAAGTTCAGGGAGCTGGCCCGCACCCGCACGCTGATTTCTCCGGGCCCGGGTGCGGGTACCTCGCAGGTTTCCACACTGAGACGATCGAGGCCGCCCTTGGGCGGGACATAAATGGCTTTGACGGACATGGCAGGCTCCTGAGGTGCATCGCGCTGGCGCGCGGCGTTAACAAGTCATGCCCCCTAATCTATAAACCGCGCTGGGAGATTCACAGGCGGCCCGCGGGATGGGTTAAGCTTCCAGGGTTGGCGGCGAGACTGCCAATGTATCATTGCTAGAAGCCAGACCGACGGACCAACCAGCAGGGAAACACCATGTTCCGACGCACCAAGATCATCGCCACCCTCGGCCCCGCCACCAGCAGCCCCGAAACCATCGGCGCCTTAATCGATGCCGGCGTGGACGTGATGCGCCTGAACTTCTCCCATGGCAGCGCCGAGGAGCATATCGAGCGGGCGCGCCTGATCCGGGAGTTGGCCCACAAGCATCAGCGCTGCGTGGCGATCCTGGTGGATCTGCAAGGGCCGAAGCTGAGGATTGCCCGCTTTGCCCAGGGCAAGGTCACCCTCACCAAGGGCCAGCCCTTTGTGCTGGACGCCCGCTGGGACAAAAACGCCGGCACCCAGGAACGGGTGGGTATCGATTACGAACAACTGATCAACGACGTCGCCCCGGGCGATGTGCTGTTGCTGGACGACGGGCGGATCGAGCTGGCGGTGGAACAGGTCGAAACGACCGAGATCCGCTGCCGGGTGGTGATCGGAGGGCCGCTGTCCAACAACAAGGGCCTAAACAAGCAAGGCGGCGGTTTGTCCGCGCCGGCGCTGACGGCGAAGGACAAAGCCGATATCAAGACCGCGGCGGCCCTGGAGGCGGATTATCTGGCGGTGTCATTCGTGCGCACGGCGGACGATCTGCACGAGGCGCGCCGGCTGCTTAAAGAGGCCGGCCTGGAGGCGGGTGTGGTCGCCAAGATCGAGCGGGCCGATCTGGTGCATAACGAGCCGGCGCTGGACGAGGTGATCCTCGCCTCCGATGCGGTGATGGTAGCCCGGGGCGATCTGGCGGTGGAGATTGGCGATGCGGAGCTGGTGGGCGTGCAAAAACACCTGATTAGCCGCGCCCGCAAGCTGGACCGGGTGGCGATCACCGCGACCCAGATGATGGAATCCATGATCCACAGCCCGATGCCGACCCGCGCCGAGGTCTCCGACGTGGCCAACGCGGCGCTCGATTACACGGATGCGGTGATGCTGTCGGCGGAAACGGCCGTGGGCGAATACCCGGTGGAAGCGGTCGCGGCGGTGGCGCGGGTCTGCCTGGGCGCGGAGCGGCACAAATCCGCCCAGGTCTCCAGGCACCGCATCGATCAGGCGATGACCCGCATCGACGAGGCCATTGCCCTCTCCGCCATGTACGCGGCCAACCATTTGAAAGGCGTCGCGGCGATTCTGTGCCTGACCGAGACCGGCGCCACGCCCTTGATTATGTCGCGCATCAAGTCGCCGCTGCCCATCTTTGCCTTTTCCCGCCATCCGCGAACCCAGCGGCGGGTGAGCCTGTATCGGGGCGTGCAGACGGTCGCCTTCGACACCAGCGACTACGCGCCAGAGGACGTCAATGCCGCCGCCGTGCAGGAATTGGTGAATCGCGGGGTTGTGGTGGAGGGTGACTTGGTGATTATCACCAAGGGCGACTACGTGAGCGCCCAAGGCGGGACCAACTCCATGAAGATCGTACGCGTGGGCGCGCCGATTCGGTAATCAGGCGCCCTGCGCTCGTTGCGGGTCTTGATCAGGGGCTGGTTGATCGCTGGTTAGTTGATCGGGGGCTAGTTGATCGGTGGATAGTCGTCGGAGTGCTCGGGCCAGGGCGTCAGCACTTCGAACCCGTCTTCCGTCACCGTCACCATGTGTTCCCACTGGGCCGACAGGGAGCGGTCCTTGGTGATCACGGTCCAGCCGTCACCCAACATCCTGACCTGGTGCTTGCCGGCGTTGATCATGGGTTCGATGGTGAAGATCATGCCGGTCTTCAGCTTCATACCTTCGCCCGGGCGGCCGTAATGCAGCACCTGCGGTTCATCGTGATACACCTTGCCGATGCCGTGGCCGCAGAAATCGCGGACCACACTGTAGCCTTCACGGTGCGCGACGGTCTGGATGGCATAACCAATATCGCCCAGGGTGGCACCGGGCCGTACCGCGCGGATGCCCGCGGCCATTGCTTCATAGGTGGTGTCGACCAGGCGCTTGACGTGGGGCTTGGGCTCGCCGACGAAGTACATGCGGCTGGTATCGCCAAACCAGCCATCCTTGATCACCGCGACGTCGATATTAACGATATCGCCTGCCTTCAGCACCTTGTCCGACGGAATGCCGTGGCACACCACATGGTTGACCGAGGTACAGACGGTTTTGGGAAAGCCGTGATAGCCCACGTTGGCCGGGATCGCCTGCTGCACGTTGACGATATAGTCATGGCAGATCCGGTCGAGTTCATCGGTGGTCACACCCGGTTTGACGTAGGGCGTGATCATGGCCAGTACCTCAGCCGCCAGTTTGCCGGCCTTGCGGGACATTTCGATATCGGCGGGCGAGTGAATCACAATCTTGTTAGTCATTGGACGCCGCCCTCACCGAGCCAACTTCAACGCTTTGGGCCAGGTCCGTGCAGTTGGCAAGCTTCTGTAGATCCAGCCCGCCCGACTGTTCGGCTCGCACCAGCAGGCGACAGATTTCGCTGTGACTCAGATCAGGGTGCAACTCGGCCAGCATGCCGATGCGCATCCAATGCTCCGCCTGGGCGTTGATCGACCGGCACAGCGCATTACTGGCAACACGCAAATTCTCGTGCATGCCCTCGGAAATTTTGACGATACCCACAGCCACCTCTCACCTACAAACCGTATACGTTTCGTATACTACCGAATGAGATGTGGCGGATGCAAATACATCGTGCCGCTGCCCCAGCGTTCCTTCCGTACGGCTGCTTACGGAACAACTCCTGAGGCCTGACTAGTCGTAAACAACGCCTCGGCGGCGGCAATGGGGTCGCCGGTTTCGCCATACACCGCCATCCAGCGGTCGAACTCCGGCAACACCGCCTGCTGCCAGGGATGAAAGCCAGGACGGAAATACGCCAGCCAGGGCTTGAGCATGGAGGAGAACACGCCCTTGCGGCCAAACGCCCACCAGAGGCCCTTGCGCATCATGGCGCGCCGCTCGCTCGGGCTGATGCCATCGGCCTGCAGGAACTGATTGGTATCGCGCACCCGGTAGTACACGAACAGGATGCTGAACATCAACATCGCCAACGCCCGCTTGCCGTTTCCGACACCTGCAACCTTCTGCAGAACGTCGAAGGCAACGGACTTGTGCTCCATTTCTTCCATGGCATGCCAGGCGAGCATGGCCCGCACGCGATAGTCCGCCTTGTGCAAAAGATCTTCACGTGCGTAGAAGATCTCCGCCATCAGCGCGGTGACGTGTTCGCAGGCGGCGGTGACCGCCAGGTTGAACTCTGGCGACGCCTTCTGGGTCAGCCGGTCCAGGCGGCGTGACAAGGCGCGTTCCACCTCATCAATCGGCAGGCCGCGCTGGCGCAGCAAATCATTGAAGCGACCGTGCACGATGCCGTGCTGCGCCTCCTGACGATTGAACGCCTGTACCTCCTCCTGCAAAACCGGATCAGTGATGCGGTCGCGAAACCGTCGCACGGAGGTCATGAAGTAACGTTCGCCGGCGGGAAAGGATACGAAGATCGATTCCATGAAGCGGGTCTTGAAGGCATCGTTGTCGAACCAATAACGGGGGATGGATTCATCCAGTTGGAAGTCCAAACCTTCCCGAGGCGTGATGGGATGTTTCAGGCTCGCATTCATGCTGATTTTCTCTTCTTATTCGTATGATTTGCTCTTACCCTGGTGGCAAATGCCATTCCCGGACCTTGTTACTCTACGACGGAATGTTCGCGAAGTCTCGCCAGCAATCGTCAAACCAGCATGAGTCACCGGACATCATTCAAGAGGCACTTCCATGAATCCGACCGAGCAGATACTGGCACGCCTGACGATTCAGCATCCCATCATTCAAGCCCCCATGGTGGGCGTGTCCACGCCGCAACTGGCGGCGGCGGTGTCGAATGCCGGTGCGCTCGGCTCTATCGGCCTGGGCGCCAGCACGGCGCAGCAGGCACGCGAGATGATCCAGGC
>JAEZAA010000063.1 GCA_023430625.1 Pseudomonadota bacterium | reverse complement strand
GTACAAGGCCGGCTGGAAACCTGAAGCCGTGCTGCACACGCTTTGCGCATTCGCCAATGACTTCCACAACCTGGGCGGCGGATACGTAGTGATCGGGGTGGCGGAGCAAAACGGCCGCCCGGTGTTGCCACCGGTGGGTTTGGAGGCGGCGCAAATCGACGCCATTCAGAAAGAACTGCTGAATCTCGGAAACTCCGCCATTCAGCCGCCCTATCATCCGCTGACGGCAACCTATGAGGTGGGCGGCAAAACCATTCTGGTGCTCTGGGCGCCGGGCGGCGAGACCCGCCCCTACAAGGCCCGACTGAGCCTGGCGGATAAGCAGAAGGACTGGGCCTGGTACATTCGCAGGCACACCAGCACGGTGCGTGCCCGCGGCGAGGACGAGCGCGAACTGCTGTCGCTGGCGGCCACGGTGCCCTTCGACGACCGCTACAACCAGACGGCCTCCCTGGAAGAGCTGTCGCCGCGCCTGATGGCGGAATTTCTCGAAGAGGTCGGCAGCGAACTCGCGGCCGAGTCAACGCAACTGTCCCGCGAGGAGCTGGGGCGGCGCATGAATGTCGTCGGCGGGCCGGTTGAGGTGGTATTTCCCAAGAATGTCGGGCTGCTGTTCTTCAACGACAATCCCGAGCGGTTCTTCCCCGCCACCCAGATCGACGTAGTCTGGTTTCCGGACGGCCCCGGCGGCGACCGCTTCGAGGAAAAGATCTTCAAGGGCCCACTCGGGCGCATTACCCGGGACGCGGTCGACTACATTCGTCGCAATTACCTCAAGGAAACCGTGATCAAGCACCCGGACCGTGCGGAGGCGGAACGCTTCTGGAACTATCCCTACGCCGCCATTGTGGAGGCCGTGGTGAACGCCGTTTATCACCGCGCCTATGAGATCCGCGAACCCATCGAAGTACGCATTACACCCGAGGAGCTGACGGTGCTGAGCTTTCCTGGCCCGGACCGTTCCATCCGCATGGAAGACCTACGGGCTGGCAAGGCCGTCAGCCGCCGCTATCGCAACCGCCGGATTGGCGAGTTTCTGAAAGAGCTGGATTTGACCGAAGGCCGCTCCACCGGCGTACCCAAGATCCTGCGGGCGATGAGAAACAACGGTTCACCCGAGCCGCTGTTCGACAGTGACGATGACCGTAGTTATTTTCTGATTCGGTTGCCGCTGCATGAGCGGGCAATGTTGGAGCTTGAGCAAGCTGCGGAGCAAGTTACCCCGCAAGCTACCCCGCAAGTTACCCCGCAAGTTACCCCGCAAGTCGAGAGTCTGCTTGTGTTTTGCACGATCCCGCGCAGCCGGGAAGAGATGCAGCAATTTCTGGCGTTGGCGGATAGGGAGCACTTTCGTAAGGCGATTCTCAAACCCTTGCTCGAACAAGGCTTGCTACACTTAACCATGCCGGACAAGCCAACCAGCCCTAAACAGAAGTATTACTCGGGCAAGCGATAATCAGCAGTAAGGAAGTGCTCAGATGAACGAAGCCGAAACCCGAGCCGAACTGATCGATCCGGCTCTGAAAGCCGCAGGCTGGGGCTTGGTCGAGGGGAGCCGGGTGCGGCGCGAGGTCATCACCCTGGGGCGGCTGCAAGGCGCCGGCAAGCGCACCAGCCAGGATATCGCGGACTACGTGCTGTTCTACAAGGGCCAGAAGCTGGCGGTAATCGAGGCCAAGCGGCGCGACCTGCCCGACACCGAGGGCGTGGCCCAGGCCAAGCGCTATGCCGAACGGCTGCAGACCCGATACGCGTACTCCACCAACGGTGTCGGCCTCTATCGGATCGATATGCAAACCGGCGCGGAAGGTTATGTCGAGGGTTATCCCTCGCCGGACGAGCTCTGGGCGCAGACCTATACCGATGAGCCGCGGGCCCGGGCCAATGTTTGGCGTGAACGCTTCGGCGCGGTGCCCTTTGAGGACAAGGGCGGCCACTGGCAGACCCGTTACTACCAGCACAACGCCATCAACCAGACCCTGGAAGCCATCGGCCATGGGCGCAATCGCATTCTGTTGACGCTTGCCACCGGCACGGGCAAGACGGCGATTGCGTTTCAGATTGCCTGGAAGCTGTTTTACAGCCGTTGGAGCCTGGCCAGTTGGAACGCCGGCGAGCCCGGTCGCAGGCCTCGCATCCTGTTCCTGGCCGATCGCAACATCCTCGCCAATCAGGCCTTTAATAGCTTCTCCGCCTTCCCCGAGGATGCCCTGGTGCGTATCGACCCGGACATCATCCGCAAGCAGGGGCGGGTGCCAAAGAACGGCAGTGTTTTCTTTACCATTTTTCAGACCTTCATGACCGGGCGCGATGCCGAGGGCCGGCCCGCGCCCAGCTTTGGCGAATACCCGCCAGACTTCTTCGACCTGATCATCATCGATGAGTGTCACCGGGGTGGCGCCAACGATGAGAGTAATTGGCGCGGCATCCTGGAGTACTTCGCCCCGGCCGTGCAGCTGGGCCTCACTGCTACCCCCAGGCGCAGGCACAATGCCGATACCTACGCCTATTTTGGCGAGCCGGTGTATGTGTATTCCCTCAAGGAAGGCATCAACGACGGCTATCTGACGCCCTTCAAGGTGAAGCAGATCGCCACGACCCTAGACGATTATGTCTATACCGCCGATGACCAGATTATCGAGGGAGAGGTCGAGCAAGGCCGCCGCTACACGGAGGACGACTTCAATCGGGTGATCGAGATCCGCGAGCGCGAGCAATACCGGGTCAAGTTGTTCATGGCCCAGATCGATCAGCGGGAGAAAACCCTGGTGTTCTGCGCCACCCAGGAACATGCGCTGGCGGTGCGTGATCTCATTAATCAGATTAAGACCAGCACCGACCCCAATTACTGCGTGCGGGTGACCGCCAACGATGGCGCCGAGGGCGAGCGCTTCTTGCTGTTGTTTCAGGACAACGAGAAAACCATACCCACCATCCTGACCACGTCGCAGAAGCTGTCCACCGGCGTGGATGCCCGCAACGTGCGCAACATCGTGCTGATGCGGCCGGTCAACTCCATGATCGAGTTCAAGCAGATCATCGGGCGCGGCACTCGTCTGTTTGATGGCAAGGATTACTTCACCATTTACGATTTCGTGCGGGCCTACGAACACTTCAACGACCCGGAATGGGACGGCGAGCCGATTGCTCCCGAGACCTGTCCCGACTGTGGCAACCGCTCCTGCACCTGCTCGGCGCGCCCGCCGCGACCCTGCGCGGTCTGTGGCGAGCGGCCCTGCGTCTGTGTGAAAGAACCGCCCGAGCCATGCTCAACCTGTGGTGAACGACCCTGTATCTGCCAGAAGCGGCAGAAGATTCGCATCAAGCTGGCGGACGGCAAGGAGCGGACCATCCAGAGCATGACCGCCACCAGCTTTTGGGGGCCGGATGGCAAGCCCATGTCCGCCGCGCAGTTTGTTGAAAAGCTCTTTGGCATGCTGCCGGACCTGTTCAGGGACGAAGACGAATTGCGCACGCTCTGGAGCCGCCCGGAGACGCGCAAGGCATTGCTCGACGGGCTGGACGAGCAGGGCTTTGGCACCGAGCAGTTGGTGGAGATCGGCAAAATGGTCGAGGCGGAACAGAGCGATCTTTATGATGTGCTCGCATATATTGCCTTTGCCTCGGCGCCCGTGACCCGGGCGGCACGGGTTGATGCGCGCAAGGCTCATATCTTCGCCGAATATGACTATCGTCAGCAGGCGTTCCTGAGCTTTGTGCTGGGACATTATGTGGCGCGGGGCGTGGGTGAACTGGCGCTGGAGAAGCTGCCCCAGTTGATTGAGCTGAAATATAACGCCTTGGGCGATGCCGTGGCGGAGTTGGGCAGTGTTGCTCACATCCGCGATGTCTTCACCGGATTTCAGCGACACCTGTACAATCAGCCCTAAATTCATCTGGCGACTTCATCCCATGACCACAGACTCCACCGGCATCCGCCTCAACAAATTCATCAGCGAGACGGGTATCTGCTCCCGGCGCGAGGCGGACCGCCTGATCGAGGACGGCCTGGTCCAGCTCAATGGCCGGGTGGCGGGCATGGGCGAGAGGGTGGGGCCGGACGATCAGGTGACGGTGCGGGGCAAGCCGTTGCGCGCCAAGCCCAAGGCGGTCTATCTGGCATACAACAAGCCGGTGGGCATCACCTGCACCACGGATCAGGCCGTGCCCGGCAACATCGTGGACGCGGTGAAGTACCGGCGCGGGCGGATCTTCCCCATCGGGCGGCTGGACAAGCCGTCGGAAGGCCTGATCCTGCTGACCAACGACGGCGACATCGTGAACAAGATCCTGCGCGCCGGCAACGCCCATGACAAAGAATATGTGGTGACGGTGGACAAGGCGTTCGACGACGAATTCCTGCGCCGCATGGCGGCTGGCGTGCCGATTCTGGACACGGTCACCCAGCCCTGCCGCATACGCCGGCTGTCCGCCAACAGCTTCAATATCATTCTGACCCAGGGGCTCAACCGCCAGATCCGGCGCATGACCGAGTATCTCGGCTATGAAGTGACCCGCCTCATCCGGGTGCGGATCATGAACATTCGCCTCGAGGGGCTCCAATCTGGCCAGTGGCGGGAGCTCAGCCCGAAAGAGATGGCCATCATCGAGGACATGCTGGCCGGCTCCAGCAAGACCCAGGAGGCTAGTCTGGTGAGTGCAAAGGCGGCGCCGGAGCGACAAGCCTCGCCAAAGCCCAGGAGACCGACAGAAAACAATCGGTCCAGTGAAAATAACCGGTCGAGGGAGAGCGGCAGGTCGAAGGAAGGTAACCGGTCGAGGGATAACAGACCACAGGACAACAGAACGGGGCGGCCGGGTAAGTCGGGGGAACGGGCTGCGCGGGGGCAAGGCGCGCACGCGAGCGGCCGTCAACGCACCAGATCGGATGCCCCCGGCGCGCCCCGCAAGAGCGGCGGCGTGGGGCGACCGGGGTCGGGAAAAAACCGCCGCGAGCGATAACTCCGGATGTTGTCAGCGCGCGGCTTCAATGCGATTACGCCCATTACGCTTGGCGAACAGGAGCTGGTCGTCGGCTTCCGCCAGCAGCGCGCTGAGCGACTTGCTGCGGCCCTGCAGCGCGGCCACGCCAAAGCTTGAGGTGCAGAAAATGGGACCGGACTCGGCGTTGATGGGCGTGTTGCCGATCACCGTGCGCAACCGCTCCGCCACGTCCAGGGCCAGCGGCAGATCAGTGTCCGGCAGAACCAGCGCGAACTCCTCGCCGCCAAGGCGCCCCAGCACATCCGTATCCCGTGTCAGTTCCTGCGCGCGCTGGGCGATGGTGCGCAAAACCTGATCACCCACGAAGTGCCCGTAGCGGTCGTTGATGCGCTTGAAGTAATCCACGTCGAACATCACCACCGCCAGGTCACGCTGGGCGCGGATGGCCTGTTTCAGCGCGCGGGTGCCCAGCTCGAAAAAGGCCCGGCGGTTGTTGATACCGGTCAGCTCGTCGGTGCGCGCCAGGCTTTCCGCACGCTGCTTGGCTTCCCGCAGTTCGTCTTCCGCCTGCTTGCGCTCGGTGATGTCGGTGGCGATTTCCATCCGCACCAGGCGCCCGTCGATCCAGGGAATCACCTGATCGCGGCACTGGTACCAGCGGCCATTGGCGGTGTTCTGAATTTCCCACACATGAACGCCGGTGGGTTCGCCCCGCTCATTGAGGAGCTTGGTGTTGGTGCAGAATCCGCATGGGCCTTCGCAGCCTTTTTGCAGTACCTGCCAGCAGGGCTTTCCAACCGCATCCTGCCCCCAGATTTTCCTGCCGTAGTTGTTGAGAAACAGGATTTCATGGGTGGTCAGGTCGGACACGTAAACCAGGGCATCCAGGCTGTCGAGGATGGTGGTCACCGCAGTGTAGGGCACCGCCGAGGCTGCTGACGCTTCGTTGCAGCCCGGACTGGGTTCATCGGCGAAAGGAGTTTGTTCGTTCAAGGCAAGGCTTACCAAGTAAGGAGTTACATCGGGGTAAGCATAGACCAAAATTGACTCGCCACCTCGTCCCCACCATCAGCCGGTCTGGTCAAGGCTGCCAGATTTCCTCCGCCGCAACGGGTGCGCCGAACAGGAAGCCCTGGCCGTAATCGCATCCCAGCTCAATCAGAAAGTCGGCCTGTTCCTGATGCTCAATGCCTTCCGCCGCGACTTTCAGATTGAGGCTGTGGGCGAGGCCGACGATAGACGAGGCGATTGCTGCGTCATGCTTGCTGTGGGGCAGGTTCCGGACGAATTCACGATCGATCTTCAGCGTGTCCACGGGAAAGGTTTTAAGGGAGCTCAGTGACGAGAAGCCGGTTCCGAAATCGTCCACCGACAGGTAAACGCCTTTCTTCTTCAGCGATTTCAACAGCAGATCGTTGCCCTGGTTGTTTTCCATCAACATGAATTCGGTGATTTCCAGGTCCAGGCAGCCTGGCGGCACCTGGTTGTCGCGTAGCACGGTATCAATCAGCTTCAGAAAGGACACGGCATTGAGCTGTCCCGAGGACACATTGACGGCAATTCGGACCGATTCCATGCCCTGCGCCTTCCAGGTATGCGCCTGGGCACAGGCGGTGCGTAGGGTCCATTCACTGAGGGCTTCGGCGAAGCCTTTTTCGGTGGCGATGGCGATCAGTTCGGGCGAGGTGAGGTCGGGCACCGGGGGCTTGGTCCAGCGCAGCAGCGCCTCGACTCCGACGAGCCGGTGGTCCTGTAACGCGTACTGCGGTTGATAGTGCAGCGAGAAGAGCTGTTGCTTGAACGCCTTGGGAAGCCAGTCGGCAATGATCCGGCGCCGTTTCGCGTCGGCATCCAGTTCTTCGGTATAGAACTGGTAGGTGGAGCGGCCATTGCTTTTGGCGGCGTACATTGCAATGTCTGCGTTCTTCAGAATCTGGCTGGGGTCCTCGCCATCATGAGGATACCGGGTGACTCCCACGCTGGTCCCTGACTTCACCTCCGTGCCTTCAATGAAGTAGGGGCTGGAGAGCTCCTGGACGACTTTTTCCGCCATGGTGGTGCGGCTGGCGTCCGCGTCAGCCATCCGGTAGATGATGGCAAATTCGTCGCCGCCCAGGCGGGCCACCAGATCGCTGCAGCGAACCATGTCGCGGAGGCGTTGCGCGACCTCTTTGAGCAACAGGTCACCGGCGTGATGGCCATGGGTGTCGTTGATGCTCTTGAAGCGATCCAGGTCCAGCATAAGCACCTGCAGCTCGGACCGGTTGATCCGGGCCTCGGTTGTGGTCGCCTGCAGCATTTCATAAAAGTAGCTGCGATTGGCCAGACCGGTGAGGCTGTCGTGGCGAGCCAGATAGAGCGACCGTTCGCTGGCTAGTTTTTCCGTGGTCTTATCGCGGATGATCTTGAGAAATCCGCGCTGATTGCCCGATTCATCGTAGGCTGGCGTCATGATACCGGATGCCCAAAAACGGGTGCCGTCCTTACGAAGATGCCAACGGTCGTCTGCGGCATAGCCGAGGCTGCTGGCTGTTTCCATCTCGACCGCAGATTGATGCTTGGCGCGATCTTCTTCGACAAAAGTGATGCTGCTTGAGCAGCCGATGATTTCGTCCGCGCTGTAGCCAAAGATGTTCTGAGCGCCAATGTTCCAGGACAGGATCACGCCCTCTTCGTCCATCATGAATATTGCATGGTGTGTGGCATTGTTGACGGCTAGGGCATAGGTGTCCTTATGGTCCTTCATACTGTACTCCCACGGCTGTCTGTTCTCTCGGCGCTGTCTTTTTACAGAGGCATATTGTCGCCGAGCAGGACCGGACGAAAATCCTGTCCTGCCAGGACCAAATATAGAGTCGCAGAGCCAGCGGCAAGGGCGGGCAATGGTGCCGGCAGAAGGTTTCGCCTCAGGTGCGAGTTTCCAGCCTGGCGCCGTTGCGACGTTGCAGATAAGCCATGCAAAAACCACTGGCGATGATGATGGCGATACCGATCTGGGCGCCGAGATCCGGCGCCTGATTGAACAGCACCAGGCCGACGATGCCGGCAAAGACGATCTGGCCATAGGTGAACGGCGCCAGCGTGGCGGCGCTGGCAAAGCGAAAGGCATGGGTCAGGAACATGTGGCCGGTCATGGCCAACGCGCCTAGCGCGGCCATCAGCAGGCCGTCGGTCAGGGTCGGGGTGCGCCAATAGGCGATCACCAGCGCCGTCATGACCGTGGTACCCACCAGACTGGAGAGAAAATTACTGGCGACGTTATGTTCTGTATCGCTGATGTGGCGTGTAATCTATTGGTAGAAGGTAAAGCAGAGCGCGCCGCCAAACGGCAACAGGATGGCCGGGGTAAACAGCGAGCCGCCGGGGCGCACGATGATCAGCACTCCCGCCAGGCCGGTCGCCACTGCCACCCATTGGCCACGGCTGATCGACTCGCCCAGCAGCGCCGACGCCAGGGTGACCAGCAAGGGTGTCAGGAACATCACGGCGGTGGCCTCGGCCAGCGGAATGTACTTGAGCCCGGTAAAGAACAGCAGCGTGATGCTGACCAGACTCAGGCCTCGTGCCAGTTGGGCCAGGGGCCGTTGCGTGCGGTAGATCCGCTGCTTCATGCGGGGCGCGAACAGCGCCAGCATCAGCAGGGTCTGCGACAGATAACGGGCCCAGGCCACGAGAAACACCGGGTAGAGTTGGGTCAGGTGCTTGGAGATGCCGTCATGGGTGGCCAGGAGCAGGCCGGCGGTCAAAATGAAGAGGATGCCATACAGCGGCTGTTGGTCAGTTTTCACAGGCGAGGAGTCCAAAACAGGCGGGAATTGCGCTCGTATCCTATCAAAAAATGTGATTCAAATCACATTTTGTATCACTGGATGCCTTTCTCTGACCTGCCAGCCCGATGGCTGGCGTGCATACGAAATGTTCGAAATCAGACCTTTGTCCCGCCTTGTCCGGCGGGCTTCTGCTATGTTTTGGAAGATTCCCCTGAGTAGTTGTTTACGCAGCAGGTCTTTGGAATCACGGAAAATACAGCATGGACGCCCAAATGCATGGTGGGCACAGAGGACGGATGGGCCGGTTGGATGCGTGACACAGCGCCGGCCTGAACAGAGATTCCTGCGGTTGTGCCTTCTATATCGACCTTGAGGTTAAAGGAGAGGCGCCGCATGCAACAACGCCGGATCATCCTGTCGAGTTCTATCCTGCTGCCTGCGGTGCTGGCGTTAGCCGCCTGCGGTGGTGGCGAAAAGCAGATTGCCGCATACCCCCAGCTGAATCAGGCCAGCCTGATCTATTCCTATCCCGTTGCCGGTCAGCAGGAAGTGCCGTTGCACGCGCCGCTGGTCTTGCGCTTTTCCGAGCTATTGACCGAGGCGGATCCCGCCAGCCAAATCGAATTGCGTGACGCGGCGGGCGCGAAGGTGGCGTTCAGTGCCGTCGCTGTCGACGACGGCCGTGGCCTGCTCCTGACGCCCGCCACGCCGCTGGCGCCCTTTACCCGCTACCAGATCGAGGCCGACAGCCTGGCGACCGCCAGCGGTGCCCTGACGTTGCCGGATGCGCTGAGCTTTGTCACCCGTGCCGCCCAGCAAGGGCCGGCTTCGCAGGTCTCGCAAGGCGCGTTTGCGGTCACCCGGATGATTCCCGACGGGACCGAACTGCCGCTGATGGATTTCTCCACCCTGCGCCTGCAGTTTACCCAGCCGCTGGATCAGGGATCGCTGCGCTATGGCGACAACCTGCAACTGCTGGATGCGTCCGGTGCGCTGGTGGAGGCCCGCGTCAGCGTCCAGGGGCCATACCTGAGTCTCGACCCAGTGGCGGATCTGACCGCCGGTGCGACCTACCAGCTCAAGCTCAATGACAGCCTGACCAGCAGCCTGGGTGAACAGCTGGCCGCGGGCGATTTTGCCATGCGCACGTTGGTCCCGAAGGATTCCCAGCCGCGAGCCACCATGGTGCAGGAAGTGGTGGACTCAGATGGCGGCACGCTGCTGTCGATGCTGACCGGCGCGGCCGTCAACGCCGTGCCAGTCAAGGCGCTGCTGCTGGGTGATGCGACCAGCACGCAACAGACTGGCAATGTCCACGCCGAGCTGGCCTTCATCCCCAACTATCCGGAGGTGACGCCACTGCGCATCGCCCGTTCCAGCCTGCTGTTGGGCACCTCGGTGGAGGTGAACATCGCCGGCGTGGTGCCGGCCGGTTTCGACAGTGGCGAGATCCGGGTCAGCTTCATCTCCGACGCCAATGGCTATCTGCTGCCCAATCCCTATAGCCAAGCCGAGGACGCGCCGCGCCAGGTGCGCCTGTACCTGGACCTGGCGATGACCGCCGGTACCGAGCAGGCCAACGCGCAGCTGAGTCAGGATCTGTTGCATGTGGAGCTGGTCGGGACCGCGCTGGTGCAAAACGGCGTTATGGTGATCGACGCGGTGGGTGTGGTGGAGCCTCGGATCATGGGCATGGATGAGGCCGTCGGGCTGCTGTCCTTTCACATGAAGGCCTACGCCGATCAGGATGCGGCGCCACAACCGTATATCGATACCGATGCGCCCTACGTGCGGTCCTGGATGCCCGGCGAGGAGCATCAGGGCAAGCAGCGCCCGGGTGACCCCATCCTGGTTCATTTCAACGAGCCGCTGGATCGCCAGAGTCTGAACCAACCCGATGCCTGGACCCTGCTGGCCGATGGCGTTCCGGTCGCCGCCAAGGGGCGGCTCGATGGCGCCACCTTGGTGGTCGAGCCCGAGGGCGGGTTGAAGTTCGGCGTGAACTACGCCCTGCAACTCAGTGCGAACCTGACGGATCTGGCGGGCAATCCGCTGGCCGGGCGGACGCTCAGTTTCGCACTGCCAGTGTATGAAACGGCGGAGTTTTTGACGCATTTGCGCGCGCCTATCCTGCTGACCGCGACGCCGGGTTATCCCTGCGTGACTACGGATCGCCCAAGTCTGCTGGCCATGCGGGAAGGCATGTTCCAGGGGCGCTGCCTGGGCGGTGTGACCGAAGATACGGTTGACGACCTGGGAGAGAACCCCTATCCCGCGGAACGGGGTATCGATGATCAGCTGCCCATCATGAATCATCCGGCATCCCGTCCGCTGATCTTTACCTTTTCGCAGAACCTCAAGGCGGATAGTGTGCGGCTGGCGAGTTCCTGTCTCGCACGTGGCAGTGTTCGCGTGGAGCGGATTACCAGCCTTGGGCTGTGCGAAACGGTGCCAGGCCGGCTGCAGGTTGGGGTGCGCCGCATCGAATTCATTCCAGATCAGCCCTGGCGCGAAGGCGAGCTCTATCGTTATGTGCTGGGATCGTCCGAGACCACGCCCAGTTGTGACGGGAGCGACGCCATTTGTTCCGAGACCTATCCGCTGCCTCTGCAAACAGCACTGTTAACCGGACCCCAACCGACCGAAGGTGGGCCGGATCTGGTAATGTTCTTCCGGGGCGGCGCGGATGTCGCCACGGTGTTCAATCCTCTGAAGAACCTGCCAACGAGCGATGTGAACGCCAATCTGAAGGACTTCAAGGTAGAAGCCGAGTTAACTCCGGATCCTCTGACCGACGAGAACATGGAAAACACCACCCGGATACAGCCTCAAGCGGGCAGCGGTATTATCGTCGGCTGCCCAGACGGCGAGGTCTGTCCCGAGGGCGGCGTACTGGTCATGTTGGCCTCTCTGGATACGGAGATTCTCGGACCCGTCGAAGAGGCGGTGAAGGTGAAGCTCTATCCGACGATGCTCGCGACCAGTTCCGCGCGCATTTTCGTGGCCGGCATTGAAGCGCATACGGGACCTCAGATTCTGCGCATGCGTTACCAAAAGGATGAGAACGGCGATCGTACTCAGTTGATCGATGGCTTTATCCGCCATACGGAGCAAGGGGCGGTCGTGGAGACAACGGTGGAAATCTATATGGATGGGCCGGGCCTGATACCGCCGGAATTACCCACGGGAATGCCGGAGTCGCCCTATTTGAACTTCCATCACAACCAGTACAGTCTGCAAGCAACGCTTAAGTTGCGTGGTCCGCTGACTTTCCTGAAAGATGGCCGCATGCAGATTGTGCAGCGCAATATCGAGGCAATTCCGCTGGACGTGAAACTGTTGGGCAAGGAGATGCCGCTGGAACTCCCCGTGAAACTGGAAATCCCCGTCGATGGCATCTACTTGAATTACGTGTCCCAGCCGATGAAGGAATAGCCTTCAGCGTCTGAGAAAATCCAGCATCAACTCGTTCAAGCGCTGGGCGTGCGTCGCGGCAAAACCGTGGGGCGCCCCGGCGATCACCTCTAGACGGCTGCCCTTGATCATCTCATGGGAGCGTTTCGCCGAGATGTCCAGGGGCACGATCCGGTCGGCATCGCCGTGCACAATCAGGGTCGGCACTTCGATCTGCTTCAGATCCTCGCAGAAATACGTGGTGCCGAAGGCCGTGATGCATTGGGCCGTGCCCAAGGGTGAGGCCGCCCAAGCGATCCATTTGCTGAACGCGAGCAGGTCCGCGCTGAGGCCGGCGCCAGGCGAACTCTCTGATGAATAGTTGTAGAAGTTGGGAAAGAACTGCTCCAAAAAGCCGATGCGGTCCGTGAGCACCCCTTCGAGCATGCCATCGAATACGGAGTGATCCACCCCTTCCGGATTGTCGCCGGTCTTCAATAGAAAGGGCGGCACTGCCCCCAGCAGCATGGCCTTGGCCACCCGGCTGGAACCATAGCGGCCGAGATAACGCGCCACTTCGCCGCCGCCCATGGAAAATCCCGCCAGCACCAGATCCCGCAGATTAAGCTGAGTGATCAGGTCGTTCAGGTCGGCCGCGAAAGTGTCGTAATCGAAGCCTCCCGCCGGTCGGCCCGATTCGCCAAAGCCCCGCCGGTCGTAGGCGATGCAGCGGAAGCCCGCATCGGTCAGCGCGGTGATCTGGCTTTCCCACATGCGGTGGCTCAACGGCCAGCCGTGAATCAGCACAACCGGTTGTCCCTGGCCCAGGTCGAGGTAGTGGAGTTCGGTTTGCGGCGAGCTGCTGGTCTGAATCCGTGGCATGGGTTGCCTCCCTGGCGGGTCTTGTGTGAACGGGCGCCGCAACCGGCGCCCCGCTCTGGATCAAGCAATGATAGAGATCAGGCCTGGACGTCGTACAGGGGCGACTGGTTGGCCTCCATCAGCCGTTTAATCCCACTACGCTGGTTGGCGTCCCGCGCCAGTTTCAGCTCATCCGGCGTGGCGTAGCGGCGGTCCCAATCCAGCACCTTCGGCACCATCAGGTGATGCCAGAGCGGCGGGATCAGGGCGATGACGATGGTGGCCAGATAGCCGTTCAACATCACCGGCGCGTCCGGGTAGGGCTTGAGATCCTGGTAGGGCACTTCACCGGCGGCATGGTGATGGGAGTGGCGGGTGAGGTTGAACATGGCCCAGGAACTCACCCGCTTGGTGGTGTTCCAGGAGTGGCGCGGCTGCACCGGCGTTTGTGGATTGCGAATCATGCCGTAGTGCTCCATGTAGTTGACGATCTCCAGCAGGGATTTGCCCCAGAGCGCGCAGGCGATGAAGAACAGCATGCCGGTGAGCCCGCCGATCAGGTAGGCCAGGGCCACCAGCACCAGGCTCATGAGATGGCCGCGGATGACGCCGTTGCGCCAGGACAGCGGCCCATGGCGACGCTTGGCCAGGCGTTGCTTTTCGATGTGCCAGGCGCTGAGGTTGCCCTTGAGGGTAGACACCAGAATGTGGTGATACACGTTACGGCCGCGGGGCGCGGTGGCCGGGTCGAGGCGGGTGGAAACATAGCGGTGATGGCCATAGACATGCTCGATGGCGAAGATGGTGTCGAAGCTGAAGGCCAGCAGCCAGCGCCCGATCAGCATGGACACCGGGTCCCAGGTGCGGTGGGTCAGCTCGTGGGCGGTGATGGTGCCGATCATGCCGATCATCAGGCCGGTGACAACAAACGTCGAGATGTGATGACCCCAGGCGGTGGCGTCCCGGGCGGCGAGGGCGTCGTAGCCGGTCAGGTCCTGAATGAGCTGGCCGAAGCCCAGGGGATCGCCGGGGCTGACGCTCCAGATGGCGGTGAAGACGATCAGGCTCAACAGCGGCAGCGCCAGCCAGAGCTGCAGGGTCAGGATACGGGGATACTTGAACGTCGGTGTGCTGGTGTCCTCGCCCAGCACCGCGTCGCCCAGGATGTAGGTGAGGACGATCAGCAGCAGGCCCCAGGAAATGGCGGCGCCGCCCCAGACCAGCGCGACGGCGCTGACCAGGCCGATCAGGTGAAACAGGAAGAACTTGAGGTAATGGAAAATCATGATGTTTTCGAGCTCCTTCAAGATGCCTGGGCGGCGTCCGCCGCACCGTCGTAAACCGTGGTAAAGCGATCGGCGAAGATCGCGTCGCGGGCCACGCCGTGGCGCAGCAACTGTTCGATGCTGTGGTCGATCATTGCCGGTGGCCCGCAGAGGTAAGCCTGACAGTGCGCATCGCCGCATTGGTTGATGTGCTGGCCCACCCAGCCCCGCGCGCCTTGCCAGTCGCTGGTCGGCGGCTCGTCAGACAACACCGGCACGAAGGTGAAGGGCGCCCGCCAGCGGCTGGCGATGGCCTCGATTTCGGCGATGGCGTAGAGATCAGCCTGGGTGCGGGCACCGAACAGTAGTGTGGCCGGGCGTGTCACGCCCTCATGCAGCGCCTGCTCCAGCAGGGCCAGAATCGGCGCCAGGCCGCTGCCGCCGGCGATCAGCAGCAGGGGCTGGTCGGAATCCCGCAGGTAGAAGTCGCCGAGTGGGCCTTCCACCCGAACCTCCGCCCCGATCAGCCGTTCCTTCGTGAGATAGCTGGAGAGACGCCCGCCCGGCACCTCGCGGACAAAGAAGCGGACCTTGGGCTCGGCGGCTTTCGGGCGGGTGGCGAAGGAGTAGGGGCGGGCAATGCCGGTCAGCTCGTTGAGGGAAAGCTGGGCATACTGGCCGGCCCGAAACAGCATGGGCTCGTCCAGCTCGATCTGGAGTTCGACGATGTCGTGGGTCAGCAGCGTCTGGGCGCAGATCCGGCCATTGATCTGGCGGGCCGGCGTTTGGGCGAGGGCTACTTCAATGACGAGATCGGATTTTGGAGCGCTCTGGCAGGCGAGGATGAATCCCGCCTCCAGCTCCTCGGCGGACAGCACGTAGCTGGAATCGGTGTATTCCCGGACCTGGCCCGAGAGCAGACGGCACTTGCAGGTGCCGCAGCCCCCCACCTTGCAGCTGTAGGGGAAGTTGATGCCGCCGCGCAACGCCGCCTGCAGCACGGTTTCGCGGCGCCCGGCATCAATCCGGGTTTCGTTGATCTGGAGGCTGCGGCTGGTTTTGTTGAAGAAACTGAACATGGGAATCGTCCGCTGAATGCGTTTCCATCAGTGTACTGGGGAGATCGGGCAAGTGAGGGGGTAATGATTGACAACGAAGGGGTAATAAATGACAGAGAGGGGGTAATCATTGACAGGATCAGTCTAAACCCGTTCCATGGGCTGACGTTCCATGACGGGCAGTGGTGATTCCCATGAACCTTGATCAGGTCCAGATTCCGGGCCAGTACCTGCATATTCTGGCGGAGTGCGTCGACGACTTCCGGATCGACCGGGCGCGCTGGCTGGAAGGCAGCGGCATCCGGGCACTGGATGCCTCCTACCTGGAAGGCACGGTGAGTTACGGTAGCCTGCGCTACTTGCTGCTCAAGGCCGCGCGCCTGGCGGATAACCCGGCGGTGGGATTGTCCCTGGGACAGCGGCTGTCGCTGCCGTCGCATGGCATTCTCGGCTATGCCCTGATGAACTGTGGCACCCTCGATGAGGCGGCTCGCCTGCTGGAAAAGTACATTCCGGTCCGTTTGCCGCTGGTCAGCGCGCAGATCCTGCGCCAGGAGGACGAAGTGGCGCTGACCTTCCAGGAAACCCTGCCTCTAGGAGAAATCCGCGACATCTTGTTGGATGCATTGCTGCTCACAGTCAAGAAGGCGATCGACCAGATCCTGCCTGGCGCCGGCTCCAGCCTGACAGTCTGTTTCCCCACCGCGCCCCATGCCGGCTTTCCCTACGTCAGCCTGTTCGAATGCAGGCTGCGGTTCCACGAGGCCCAGGCCGCCGTGCGCCTGCCGCTGGGGCTGATGCAGTTGCCGATTCCCCAGGGCAACGCGGCCGCCTATCGCGAGGCGGAAGCCCTCTGTCGCCGGGAACTGGAGCGGCTCACCCTGGAAACCTCCTACGCCGCCCGCATCAAGCGCAAGATGCTGGAGCAGCCGGGCCAGTTGCCGGCCCTGGATGTGGTGGCCTCCTGGTTCAACCTGACGCCGCGCACCCTGCACCGGCGCCTGCTGGCGGAAGGCTGCCAGTACAATCAGATCCTGGAAGAGGTGAAGGTGTCCCTGGCACTGGCTTATCTGGCCAACAGCGACATGTCCATCAAGGAGATCGCCTATTTCCTGGGCTATGCCGAGCTCTCCAATTTCCGCCGTGCCTTCAAGCGCTGGCAGGGCATGAGCCCCTCGGCTTATCGGCAGGGGTTAGAGCAGGGCGATGCCCAGATGAGGCGCCTGTAAATCTGACAGGCGGCCCTGTAGAAAGCGCCGGACAGAATGAGCCGACTGGATCGAACCCTTTGGTTGTGCGCACAAACTTCACGTTGCTGTCTTTACTCCCTCTCCCGCTGGCGGGAGAG
>JAEZAA010000038.1 GCA_023430625.1 Pseudomonadota bacterium | reverse complement strand
CGCCAGATCCGGGCCCAGAAATGCCAGCGGTAATCGGAGAAGAACACCGTGTTGATGGGCACCAGGCTGCGTACCTTGTCCGGGTGCTTCACCGCCCAGGCCAGACCCGTGGGGCCACCCAGATCATGCACCACCAGATGCACCGGCTCATCGATCTTCAGGGCCTTGAGCAGGTCGTCGACGTAAGCCGCCAAGCTGTCGAGGGAGTAATCGAAGCCGGCCGGCGCCAGTGTGCGGCCAAAGCCGGGCAGGTCGGGCGCCAGGCAGCGGTATTTGGCGCTGAGATGTCTGATCTGCTCCCGCCACACATCCGAGGTATCCGGATTGCCGTGAAGAAACAGGATGGGCGGGCCACTGCCTTCATCCACCAGGTAAACCGGAGCACCTTGCACCATCAGTTTCATCGCCATTCCTTCTTTCCAGGCTTATGAATTTCCAGGTTTATGAGAGTCGGGAGTTAAGCGCGTGGCCGCAGGGCGTCGCCTTCAAACCGCACGCCAGCCCAGCCACTGGTCATGAAGTTGCGGATGTTCTGGTGGTCGGTTCCTTCCGGATGCTTCAGCACGTCGTCACGGTAAAAGGCGCCGAAGCAGGCCAGCGTCTGGGCCTCGTTGAAGCCTTGGAGCTTGGCGAACGAAAAGAGTTTGCAGGAGCCATTGTTCTGCCCTGCCTCATTGTATTGCTCGCCATTCTGGAAGGCGGTGGGGGTGAAGTCGTAGAGCGCTTCGATCACCGCCATGGTGGCGGCGAACTCGAGGGTTTCGGGGCTGTTGTTGAGTGTGGCGCGGAAGCTGTCGAGGGTCATGCGAAGCCTTTGCAAATGTCTTGAATGAGTAAGAAGGGCGTAAGTGTAACGAATTTAAGCCGTGCGGTTTAAGGGGCTTGGTGCAACTCAACTATCCGTGTGACGCCGGACGCGAAGGTTAAACAAGACCCATCACGAAAAAAGCCCCCGACGCGGGGGCTTGAGTATGACCGATTCCGTCCGGTCTGAGGACGAACGCTTACTCGGCCTTGAACAGACTCTGGAAGAGCGACTCCAGCAGTTTCCAAGTGGCGGCCTGGAGCACTTTTTCGTCTTCGCGCACTTCGGAGCGGTAGGCACGCTGGGTACCATCCAACTGGCTGACCAACAGACCTTCCGATTTGTCGCCGAAGTTGGCGACCGCCACCAGCGTGTCATTGGTGTAGACATAGCCCGCAGTGCCGCGGATGTACAGGGCTGCCTGAATGTCGCCGGTGGTGCCGTTGGTGATGCTGACACCACCATCAGGCTGCGTCGTCAGCGCGTAGGTCAGTACCTCGCCACTGTCGGGATAGATGCGCAGCTCGTTGTTGCCATTGAGGGCCAGCGCCGTGAAATCCATACCGCCGAACAATGTCTGCAGCTCCTCGTAGACCTCGCTGTAGTCGATCTCTGTGCTGTCCGGATTCGCGTCCAGCAGTGTGGTGATGTAGTCGGTGAGGGTGGCAACGATTTCCTCGTAGCCGAACAGTTCACCGCCGGCTTCCAGCTCCATGGGCGGCAGGCCCAGATTCTGGAAACGATAGGCTGTGTGCAGCGTCAGGGGATCGTCGAGCACCAGGCTGAACATCTGGCCACTGGCAACGGGCTCTTCGGTTTCGCCCGCCGGGTTGGTGGTTGACGCCTTGCTGCCGTAGGCGAGGATGGGCGCATCCTGCCCTTTGGTGATGACCTGGCGCTTGAAGTCGAGGAAGGTATCCATACCCTCGACGGTATAGGTACCAATGGATGGATTGGTGCTGGCGATTGAGAACTTACCGGTCAGGCCAATCCGGATGTTGAGGTGGGCGGCCAGGTTCTCAAGCAGCGGGCCCAGGATTTCAGAGTTGGCGAAATCAACCACGGAAAGTTTCTGGAACGGGCCAAGATCGTTCTCTTCTTTCGGAATGGTCAGGTTAATGGCCAAATTGGTGAAGTTGACGGATGCCGTGGCGTTGCTGATCGAGCCATTGAGGCGGATCGTCATTTGCCCCTGTTGCAGGAGGTCGCGGATATCCTGCACACCGATTTGCAGATTAACGGTCTGGTTGGATTCCCAAGTACCCTGCAGACGTAGCGTACTCGTGTTGCGGGGCAATGTGATCCGACTGTCCCCGTCAATTGGGGAGTTGTACCCGAGCAAAGGCAGCGAGCAGGTCGTTGTCAGCTTGGTGCTACGGACAACCACACAGATACTGCCTTCAACCGCCCAGTTAAGGGCATCGGAGAGCGTCGCAATCACGCCCTCAGTGTGGGCCGTCGCCTGCTCATCCATAAACAACCAACCAAGGTTGCGGTTGGCCGCCTCAATGCCGGCCTCGGCAAGCAGCGCGTCCTGACGATAGCCGTTGTAGATATCGAGCAGGCCCTTGCCGGTGGCGAAATCCTCGGCGTTGTAGGCAGTGGTGCTCTCCACCAGGTTGGTCACCAGGCGGCCGTCCCATTTGGAGACCAGGGCGGCCAGTCTTGCACGGACGTCGTTGCCGCTAGCGGACGAAAGCGCACCACCTGTCTCCAGGCCACGCACCACCTCCGCTGCGGACACCATCAGGCGATCCAGGCCCGCCACGGAGAGGCTGTTGAAGGGGATGAACGCAAGAACGCTCTGAGCTGCATCGGAATACTGGGGATATTGCGCCAGTAGTGTCCGGATGTCCTGCTTGGTCACTTCGCCGGAGCCGGTCAGTATCTGACCGCCTAGCAGGCTGTAGATCTGCGCGGCGCCTTCAACCATCAGCCCAAGCAGGTAACCTTCCTCCTCAGCCACGCCCGCAAAGGCGGCGGCAACGATGGCGTGGTTCTGGTCGCCGGGGCTGGCATTGCCCATGGCGGCGCAGTCCGCCATGTGCACGGGCAGGGAGGTGGCATAGTCGTCATCCAGGCCAAACAACGCCTGCACCCGGGCGGTAGACAGCGCCAGGGCTTCGGGCGTGATGCCCTTGGGCATGTCCATGGCCCATTGGGCGGCCATATCGGTGGCGGGGGAGAGTGCCACCGTACCGGTGCGCTTCAGCTCCTCACTGCTGACGATGGCGTTGAGTTTGTAGCCCAGTGGCATGAAGTAGTATTCGCCGGGCTCGGCGGAGCCACAGCCGGTTGGTGATTCGCAGCGCAGCCTGGAGAGAAGGTTGCCGGACAGATTGAAACGCACCGGGCCATTCAGCTCGCCCACCGAGCTGAAGGCAAAGCGGCCGTGGTCGTCAGTGGTCGTGGTATCGAGCGGTTTCGACCATTCGCTACCGTTCCATTCTTGGATGGTCACGACACCTCTACGGACACTGCTGAGGGTGCCACCGACGATGTCGCCCTGAGGGGCGCTAGCGGCCACATAATTGACATCGCAGAGGGCGGCAATGGGCTCTTCGCCGGGCGTTCCGGGATCTACATCGCCGTCGCCGGGCGTTCCAGGATCTACGACGCCACCACCGGGTGTTCCGGGATCTTCATCGTCGTCGCCGGGTGTTCCGGGATCTACGTCGCCGCCACCGGGTATTCCGGGATCTTCATCGTCGTCGCCAGGCGTTCCGGAATCGACGTCATCAGCGGGTGTCCCGGGATTGAGATTGTCGATGATGTCGGGCTCGCTGCCATCGCTGCTACTTCCACCGCCGCTACAGGCGGTCAGGGCAAACATCATGGCGGCAATCAGCAAGTGCTTGCGGGTGTTCATGGTTGGGAGTACTCCGGAATTATTGTTATTGCTTCTCCCCGGTTCCAGCTTGTCCTTGCTTTGGGATTGCTGGGGCGAATCGTTGTTCCGGA
>JAEZAA010000014.1 GCA_023430625.1 Pseudomonadota bacterium | reverse complement strand
CCATGACTCCCCTTGAGAACAATGCTCAAATCAAATTCGAATTGGCAGAATTTTAGCAGAGTTCCCGGTACTTGGCCGGCGCGCTTCACATCCCGGCTCCCGGCCTTGCCTCACGACGCCAGCTTGGCCTCGATGGCCTGCATCAAATCGCCGGCAATATCGAGGCCACATGCCTTGTCCAGCTCCCGGATGCAGGTCGGGCTGGTCACGTTGATTTCCGTCAGGTAGTCCCCGATGACATCGATGCCGACAAACAACAGTCCCTTCTCGCGCAACACCGGCCCCACCTCGGCACAGATCTCCCGGTCCCGCGCCGTCAGCGGTCGTGCCACGCCCGAGCCGCCCGCCGCCAGGTTACCCCGGTTTTCGCCCACGGCCGGAATACGCGCCAGGGCATGAGACACGGGCTCGCCGTCAATCAACAGGATGCGCTTGTCGCCATCGACGATCTCCGGCAGGTATTTCTGCGCCATGATCTGATGCTGGCCATGCTGGGTCAGAGTCTCCAGGATCACGCCCAAGTTGGCGTCGCCGGGCCGCACCCGAAATATCGATGCGCCGCCCATGCCGTCCACCGGCTTGAACACCACGTCCTGGTGCTGCTGGTAGAACGCCCGGAGCCGGACCACGTCCCGACTCACCAGCACCGGCGGGCAAAGCTGCGGGAATTGGGTGGCAAACAGTTTTTCATTGCAGTCGCGCAGACTCTGAGTCCGGTTGACCACCAGTGCGCCACCCTGCTCGGCCCGCTCCAGAATCTGGGTCGCCAGGATAAACTCGCGATCCACCGGCGGATCCTTGCGCATCAGGATCACATCGAGATCGCCCAGGGCCTCGACCCGAGGCTCGCCCAGTGTGAACCAGTCGACAAGATCGTCGCGTACGGTGACATCGCGCACCACGGCGTAGGCCACGCCCTGATCCAGGAACAGGTCCTTCTGCTCCATGTAAAGTGTTTGCCAACCGCGCTTGCTCGCTGCCAGTAGCATGGCGAGCGTGCTGTCTTTCTTCGGGTTGATCCCCGCAATGGGATCCATCACCACACCCAAACGAATACTCATCGGAAATACCTATATCGGACGGAAGTTGTACTATCCTCAATGTACTATCCTCCTTGTACTATGCTCAACAAAGGAATGTTCTGCTCAACAACGGAATGTTCGTCCTCTACAACGGAAGGCTTGTACGGGGGAAGGCCACGCTGGCGGATGATCCCAACGAGGGGTCCCAGCGGGCCAAATAGGCTGAATAATGACAGTTCTGATCGGCACTGAGATGACTAAACCAAATATATTAGGCGGTTATGGATTGCCTTCGGGTTCTATGTTAAAAGAGAGCGCTAACATCGGGCCGCCATTGCATTCCTTCCTACGTCAGCCGACGGACGCAAGCCTAGATAAGAACAACTTTCCGACCACGTGTGTAGGGCCGTAACCAATGGAAGAAAATTTCGAGAATCTGAAGATCATGGTGATCGATGACAGTAAGACGATTCGGCGCACCGCCGAAACCTTGCTGAAGAAAGTCGGCTGCACCGTGATCACTGCGACCGATGGCTTCGATGCCCTGGCCAAGATTGCCGATACCCATCCCGACATCATCTTCGTCGACATCATGATGCCGCGGCTGGATGGCTATCAGACCTGCGCGCTGATCAAGAACAATAGTTCCTTCCGTTCGACGCCAGTGATCATGCTGTCCTCCAAGGACGGCCTGTTCGACAAGGCCAAGGGCCGCATCGTGGGCTCGGATCAGTATCTGACCAAACCCTTCAGCAAAGAAGAACTGCTGGGCACCATCCGCGCCCACCTACCCAAGCAAGCTTAATTTCAGTACGAAACGAGTATGACGCCATCCAGGTCGGTCAGACTCAGACATGTTTTATCGGGGGAACTATGGCTCGTATCCTGATCGTGGATGACTCACCTACAGAAGTCCGCAAAATTTCCAGCATCCTGGAAAAGCACAAGCATGAAATCATTACCGCGGATAACGGCGCCGATGGCGTAGCCGTGGCCCGCAAGCAACAGCCCGACCTCGTCCTGATGGACGTCGTCATGCCCGGTCTCAACGGCTTCCAGGCCACCCGGCAGCTCTCCCGCTCCGAGGAAACCGCCAACATTCCCGTCGTCATCGTCACCACCAAGGACCAGGAAACGGACCGCGTTTGGGGTACCCGTCAAGGCGCCCGCGGGTATCTGGTCAAGCCGGTCGACGAGAACGAGCTTATTCGCACGATCAACGAACTCATCGGCTAATTCTCATGGAGTCTCTCAACCTCGCCTCGCCCAAGACCGATCCATTCGCCGTCCTGGCGAATCTGGAGCGGCGCTGTAAGCAATCCGCAGCGGGCCTGCCGGCTCAGGAAGAGGTGGTTCAACTGTGGAACGGCATTGGTTTCATCCTGGCGGGCCAGAAGTACGTGGCCCCCATGGGAGAGATCAGCGAAATTCTACACTTGCCCCGTTATACCCAGGTGCCTGGCGTCAAAAGTTGGATGAACGGAATCGCCAACGTCCGGGGACGCCTGCTTCCCATCATGGACCTCGCCCAATTCTTCGGCCTGCAGGGCAGCGCCCGCACCAGCCGCGACAAGCGGGTCCTGGTGGTGGAACGGGGCGACACCTTCAGCGGCCTGATCGTCGATAGCGTCCAGGGGATGCAGTATTTCGCCATCGACAGTTATGCCGCATCCGCCAGCCATGTTCCCGATGCCATGAACTCGTTCGTGCTGGGACAATACAGCAAAAACGACGAAGCCTGGGCTGTCTTCAGCCCGTTTCTGCTGGCGGATCATCCTGGCTTTGTCGATGTAGCGCGATGGTAGGGTCCAGGATGCACAAGCGCCCAGATTCCCCTGCGATTCAGCTAAACTTTTTCAAAAACAAAATTTGCGAGGCCGGGAGCCAACTGAAATGAAGCGAAAATTCGGAAACTTGACCCTGGGTTCAGGCACTAGCAGGGCCACGATGTGGCTCACGGGTCTGCTGGCAATCCTTCTGATCGCGCTGATCCTCATTTCGTTCACGATCAACACGGACACCAACCGCGATAAACAGTACATCGGTTATGCCGGCGAGCTGCGCGTACTGTCCCAGGAGATCGCCAAGAACGCGAGCGAAGCCGCTGCCGGTAAGGAAAGCGCCTTCGAACAGCTGCGCCGCTCCCGCGACGACTTCGAACGCTACTGGAATTACCTGACCCTGGGTAATGAAGCAGAGCACCTGCCCCCGACCGAAAACGCCAAAATGGCCGATGTGCAGGCACTGTGGAACGAGGTGAAAACCAGCGCCGACCAGATCCTGTCCTCCAAGGACACGGTCATCGAGCTGCACGCGGTCGCCGACACCCTGAACGAGAAAGTGCCGCAGATTCAGCTTGAATATGAAGACGTGGTCAACATCCTGCTGGATAACGGCGCCCCCTCCGACCAGATCTCCGTGGCCCAGCGCCAATCGCTGCTGGCAGAGCGGATTCTGGGTAGCGTGAGTAAAGTGCTGGAAGGTAGTGCGGACGCCGTGACCGCCGCCGACCGCTTCGGCCGCGACACCAGCCTTTTTGGCCGGGTACTGGGCGGCATGATGGAAGGCAACGCGGCCATGGGCATCAGCCGGGTTACCAACCAGGATGCGCGTTATGGTCTTGAAGCCATTGCCGAAATCTTCAACTTCATGAGCGAAAACGTCGACGCCATCCTGGAAAAGTCACCGGAACTGTTCCGCGTGCGGGAAGGTGCCAACAACATTTTCGTGAACTCCCAGACCCTGCTGACCGAAACCTCCGAGCTGGTGGAGATCTTCCAAAACCAGGCGGACGGACGAGTCATCAACAGCACCCTGGCTTACGCCCTGCTGGTCGTGATCTTCCTCCTGATTGTGGCGGTCACCTTCAATCTGCAGAAAGAATCCAAGGTTCGCTACGAGAAAGAAGCCACCCAGAACGAACAGAACCAGAACGCCATTCTGCGTCTGCTGGACGAACTGGCTGACCTCGCGGACGGTGACCTGACCACTGAGGCCACGGTAACCGAAGACTTCACCGGTGCCATCGCCGACTCCATCAACTTCGCTATCGACCAGATGCGCTCCCTGGTAACCGCCATTAACGAGACGGCGGTCCGGGTTGCCGGCGCCGCCCAGGAAACGCAGGCCACGGCCATGCACCTGGCTGACGCGTCCGAACACCAGGCGCAGGAAATTGCCGGAGCGTCCGCGGCCATCAACGAAATGGCCGTGTCCATCGACCAGGTATCGTCCAACGCTGCCGAATCGGCCGCGGTTGCTGAGCGCTCGGTAGGCATCGCCAAGAAAGGCGCCGAGGTGGTACAGAACACGATTCACGGCATGGATACCATCCGTGAGCAGATTCAGGAAACCGCGAAGCGGATCAAGCGTCTGGGTGAATCTTCCCAGGAAATCGGTGACATCGTATCGCTGATTAACGACATTGCCGACCAGACCAACATCCTGTCTCTGAACGCCGCCATCCAGGCCTCCATGGCCGGTGACGCGGGCCGCGGCTTCGCGGTGGTTGCCGACGAAGTACAGCGCCTGGCAGAACGTTCCTCGGCTGCCACCAAGCAGATCGAGGCACTGGTGAAGACGATTCAGACCGACACCAACGAAGCGGTTATCTCCATGGAGCACACCACCGCGGAAGTGGTCCGGGGTGCTCGTCTGGCCCAGGACGCCGGTGTGGCCCTGGAAGAGATCGAGAACGTATCGAAGAACCTGGCCGACCTGATTCAGAACATCTCGAACGCGGCACGCCAGCAGTCTTCCTCCGCCGGCCATATCTCCAACACCATGAACGTGATTCAGGAGATTACGTCGCAGACCTCCGCAGGTACCATGGCAACCGCCAAGTCCATCGGAAAGTTGGCAGAACTGGCCAATCAGTTGCGGCAATCAGTCGCCGGCTTCAAACTGCCGGGTTTTGAGGACGCAGCCTAATCCATCCGCGTCCTTGGAACGATGTGACATCCATGGCAAAAAACAACGCAGGCGCAGACTCCAGCGGATGGAGCCTGCGAAGCCTGCCCGAAATGGACGAACGGCAGTTCCAACAATGGCAAGCGCTCGTTGAGCGGCGCACCGGCATGAATCTTCCGCCCCAACGGAAGACCTTTCTCCAGACCAGTCTGGGAATCCGGATGCGCGAAATCGGCTGCCAGAGTTATCAGGAATATTACGACCGCGTGGTGAATAGCCCCGGCGGCATCATGGAGTGGGCCATTCTCGTGGACCGTCTGACGGTGCAGGAGACTCGCTTCTACCGCGACGAGCAGGCTTACAGCCTGCTGGTGGACTACATCCTGACGCGGCCACTGGACATGCTCCGTAAAACGCCGATCGAAGCCTGGAGTGTAGGCTGTTCGACCGGCGAGGAGCCCTACACCATCGCCATGCTGATCGACGAATGCATGGCAACCTTGGGGCTGGAGAGATATTACGGCGTTACCGGCACCGACATCAGCAAACCCGCTCTGGAAAAGGCGCGGGCCGGTGTCTACCCGGCACGCAAGCTGGTGTGCCTGAACGAAGAACGAAAACAAAAGTACTTCGCTCAGAAACCCGGCGGTCAGTATGAGGTCATACCGTCCATTCGCGAGCGCGTCTGTTTTGCCCGCATCAATGTGCTGGACTTACGCGACGCGCCCATGCACGGCATGAACATTATCTACTGTCAGAACTTGTTAATTTACTTCCGTCGCTGGCGCCGAAAGGAAATCCTCAACCGGCTGGCGGAAAGGCTCATACCGGGGGGGCTTATGATCCTCGGCCTCGGCGAGATGGTGGACTGGCAACACCCACTACTCGAAAGGGTGCGCAGCGACGAGTCGCTGGCGTTTATCAGACGCGTTGAATCGAACTAATCAGCTGGAGAAGTTATGGCTAACAACCATGACTATGTAGCCCTTGACTGGGTCCGAGGGGAAATTGAAGAAACCCTGAATCAGGCGCGGCAGGCATTGGAAGCCTTCGTCGGAAATACCGACGACACCGCCCGGATTCGCTTTTGCCTGAACTACATCCATCAGGTCCATGGGACCTTGCAGATGGTGGAGTTCTATGGCGCGGCCCTTATGGCGGAAGAAATGGAGAAGCTGGCCCAGGCCATGCTGAACCAGGAAGTTCCCCATCCGGAAGAAGCGCAGGAAGTGCTCATGCGCGCGATCGTGCAGCTGCCCACCTATCTGGAGCGTATCCAGACGGGCAAGCGCGACCTGCCGGTGATCCTGCTGCCGATCCTCAACGATCTACGTGCCTCCCGGGGCGAAGACCTGCTGTCGGACAACTCGGTATTCACGCCGGACCTGTCGCCGGCGCGTGTCACGCCGCCGCCCGGGGTCAGCCAGCGCCTGCACGACGAGGAAACCCTGGCCCTGCTGCGCAAGCTGCGGCAGATGTACCAGTTCTCGCTCGCCGGCGTAATTCGCGTGCATGATCTGGAGATCAATTACGGTTTCCTGCGCAAGGTCGCCAAGAAGCTCGAGCAGTTGTGCGAAGGCACCGCTCAAGGCCAGCTCTGGAGTGTCGCCCGCGCCTATGTGGAAGCCCTGGCGGTCGATGGCATTCCGTTGTCGTCGGCAGCCAAGAACCTGCTGCGTCACCTGGATTACCAGATCAAGCGCCTGATCGATGAAAACATCGACATCCTGCTGCAGCCGGTACCTGAAGACCTGCTCAAGCACCTGCTGTATTACATTGCCAAAGCCACCGCCGGCTCGGCCCATGTGGACGAAATCAAGAACCTCTTTCAGCTCGACCGCGCCCTGCCGTCGGAGCAGGAAGTGGATGAAGAACGCCAGAAAATGTCGGGGCCGGATCGCGGAGCCATCCATTCCGTGGTCGCCGCCCTCAATGAAGAGCTGACCCGCATCAAGGATCAGCTCGATCTGTTCGTGCGCAGCGAACTCAAGAACAGTGAAGAGCTGGAAGAACTGATTCCGGGCCTGACCCAGGTGGCCAACACGGTTGCCGTGATGGGTCTGGGGATTCCCCGCAAGGTCATCCAGGAACAGATCGACCAGATTCGCGCCATCGTCGCCCGCGACGAAAAGCCCGATGACGGCGAGCTGATGGACATTGCCGGCGCCCTGCTCTACGTCGAGGCCACGCTCAGTGGCATGAACGACAGCTCCAGCCAGCCGGAAGAAACCACCAGCAGCCACATTCCCCGCGAACAGCTGGAGAATGCCCATGGCGCCCTGATCCGGGAAGCCCGCAACGGCCTGGAACAGGCCAAGAACGACATCGTCGAGTTCATCGCGTCCCACTGGGACCATCGCGAAATCGCCGATGTGCCGGCCATGCTCAACAGCATCCGGGGCGGTCTGGCCATTATCCCGCTGGAGCGCGCCGCCGCCCTGCTGCAATCCTGTGCCCGCTATGTACAGGAAGTGCTGCTGGACGACCAAGCCGTACCGGAATGGCAGCAACTGGACACCCTGGCCGATGCCATCACCAGTATCGAGTATTACCTTGAGCGCCTGAGCGAAGGCAGCAAAGACAACGAGATGATCCTGCAGGTCGCGGAGGAGAGCGTTGCCTCTCTCGGCTATGCGGTGGGTCAGACGCCCCAGCGCGTGGCACGCACCACGCCCGTGGCCGACAGCGACAGCACGGCGGTACCGTCCAACGTGGCACCCGATGCCTCCGCCAACAAGGCCACCGATCGCGAGCTGATCGACGAAGAGATTATCGACATCTTCGTGGAAGAAGCCGACGAAGTGCTGCAGACCATCGGCACCTATTTCCCGCAGTTCCAGGCCGAGCCCAAGGATCAGGCCGCGCTGGTGGAATTGCGCCGCGCCTTCCACACCCTGAAAGGCTCTGGCCGCCTGGTGGGCGCCAGCACCCTGGCCGAGTTGGCCTGGTCGGTTGAGAACATGCTGAACCGCGTGCTCGACGGCAGCATCGACGCCAGCCTCGGCATGTTCGAACTGCTGGACAGCGTCATCAGCCGGCTGCCCCGCCTGCTGGCCGAGTTCCGTAGCGGTGAGCAGAGCGAAGACGTATCCGACTTCATGGCGCAGGCGGAAGCCCTGGCGCAACCCGCCAAGACCAGTGCCCGCGCCGCGGCATCCGTATCGACCAGGGTGGACGCGGATGAGCCCGAGATCGCCGAAGCCGCCCCGGCTGAATCCAGTGATGCGCCAGACAGCCTGGAGCTGGATGAGGTTCCCGAGCTGACCGACACGGTAGACGCAGCACAGGAACCAGCGACGATCGACACCCTTGCCAGCGTTGAAGCGGAAGACCAGGGCGACGACCTGGAAGAAGCCGACGCGGACCTGGTCGATGACGAGATCCTGGAGATCTTCATCGAGGAAGCGGGCGAGGTGCTGGATACAATTCGCCAGTATCTGCCCCAATACCTGAACGACACCAACCAGCACGAGGCGCTGATCGAAGCCCGCCGCGCCTTCCACACCCTGAAAGGTTCCGGCCGCATGGTCGGTGCCCTGCGTGTGGGCGAGACCGCCTGGGGCATCGAGAACCTGATGAACCGGATCATCGACAACACGGTCTCGCTGACGCCGGACGCGGCGGAACTGATGCGGGCGGTGGTCGACATCCTGCCCGAGCTGATCGACGATTTCCGTCTGCGCCGCCGCCCAAGCCGTAAGGTCGAGCCCTACCAGCAACAGGCGCAGGCCCTTGCTCGTGGCGAAGCCGTACCGCCGCTGGCGACTGTGCTCGGTGGCGCTACTGACACGGTCAAAGCCGCTGACACGGCCAAGGCCGACACCACCACAAGCCAGGAGATGGATGTTCCGACCCTGCACACGGCGGTTTCGACCCCGGAAGCCAATGTCGCGTCACTGACCGACGATCTGGACGAGGACGTTGCGGATTACGCCGACGAAGGCGATGTGGATCCGGTCCTGCTGGACATTTTCCGCACCGAGACCGAAACCCACCTCCAAACCCTGGAGAGCTTCGTTGCCAATGCGCGCGCCAGCGGCCAGCCGGTTCCGCTGAGCGACGACGTGTCCCGTGCCCTCCATACCCTGAAGGGCAGCGCCAACACCGCCAACATCCTGCCCATCGCCACCGTCGCGGTGCCGATGGAGAAATACATCAAGGAAGCCCGTGCCTGCAACGTGCTGGCCGACCAGTCCCTGGTCGACCTGCTGGCGGAGCTGGTGGGCTTCATTCATGACGGCATCGTCCAGCTTGAGAAAGCGCCGCAGGCACCTCTCGATGGCGTCGAAGAATACCTGCAGCGAGTCACCCAGGCCCATCAGGCCATGCTCCAGCATCACGGCGAGCAACTGGAGGATTCTCTGGAAGGTGCGCCGGATCCCCAGCTCATCAACATCTTCCTTACCGAAGGCGTGGATATTCTGCTGGATGCCGAGCAAATCCTGCTGCACTGGAGCCACAACCCGGTCACCGGCGACGAGCTGGAGAAGCTTTCCCAGAGCCTGCTGACCCTGAATCAGGGCGCCTGCATCGCCGGTCTCGACGACGTGGCGGAGCTGAGCGACGCACTGCGGGAGGCTTATGGCCACATCGATGCCGGCTCCCTGGTTGCCGACGACGCGAGCCTGAGCACCATCCGCCGCGGCCACGAAGTGCTGCTGAACATGATGGATCAGGTGGCGGCCGGACTGTCCACGCAACGGGATGCGGCGCTGCTGCAACAGCTGCAGGAACTGGCCACGCCAGCCTTGCCGGACGAGGACGCCATTCCCGTCCTGCAGGATGACCTGCCGGAAACCCTGGAGGTCTCGTTCGAGCACACCGAAACCGACGAGCCCGAAGCAATCGAACTGGCGGATCTGGCCCTGCCGGACGAGGCAGAGTCTATCGAGCTTGACGCCGAGGACAGCCTGGAGCTCACCGAAGAGGATCTGCCGGTTCTGGAGACGCCTTCTTCCGATGAAGAGCTTTCTTTCGACGAGGCGCTTTCTTTCGATGAGGAAAATGCGTCCCTGGAGGAGATTCCTGCGCTCGAAGAGCTGGCGTCCGACGAGGAACTTGTCTCCACCGAAGAGCTTGCCGTAGCAGACGATTCAGTCGAAGCCGAAGAGTTCGCCATAGCCGACGCGGTCACCGCGGACGCTGAGGATGACCTCATCGAACTCGACCCGGAACTGGCGGAAATCTTCCTGGAAGAAGCCCAGGAACTGATCGACAGCACCGGCGAAACCCTGCACGCCTGGAAGAACGCGCCATCCAATCTGGATCTGGTGGCCCAGCTGCAGCGCGACCTGCATACCCTCAAGGGCGGCGCGCGCTTGGCCCAGATCCGGCCCATGGGCGATCTCGCCCACGAGATGGAAAGCCTGTTCGAACGCTTGGCGGAAGGCCGCATCAGCCTGCAGGGCAACACCCTGGACCTGGTGCTCCAGGCCCATGATGCGCTCGCCGGCATGGTGGACAGCGTCATCCGTGAAAGCCGCTGCCCGTCCGCGCCTGGCTTGATCACGGCCCTGCAAGCTGCCGCCAGCGCAGCCCTGGGTGACGAAGACATCGAAGTGCCCGCGATTCCCACGCTCGATGCGCCGGTGGACGAAGTGCCCGAGTCCGTGGCGGAACAGGCCAGCGACGAACTGCTGGCGGCCGAAGCGGAAACCATTACGGAAATCGATCCGGAGCTGGCAGAGATTTTCCTGGAAGAAGCCCAGGACATCATCGACAGCACCGCCACTAACCTGCACGACTGGCTGCAAGGCGGCCAGGACATGCAGGCCATGAAGGAGCTGCAGCGCGACGTCCATACCCTGAAAGGCGGTGCCCGTCTGGCGGATGTGCGTGCAATCGGCGACCTGGCCCACGAACTGGAGAACCTATTCGAAGGCATCGTCGACGGCCGCTTCCAGATCAACCCGTCGCTGTCCGACCTGCTGCTGCAATGTCACGACCGCTTGGCCACCATGGTCGATGCGGTTCGCGATGGTCAGCCGCTGGCCTCCGCGCCGGATCTGATTGCCGCCATCCATGCCTACTGCAAGGCACAACGCAAGGACGGTTCCAGTGTCTCGTCGCAGCCGGTCACGACACCGACCAAGGCTGCCCTGGTCAACGATGACGTACCGACTCTGGACGAGCAGGAAACGGGCTTTGAGGAGATCACTGGCGACGAAGACCTGGTGGCGATCTTCCTCGATGAAGCCCAGGACCTGCTGCAATCGGCGTCCGACAGCTATCAGCAGTGGCGCGCCAATCCGCTCGATCCCGCGCATCTGGTCAGCCTGACGCGCGACTTGCACACCCTCAAGGGCGGTGCGCGCCTGGCGGCACTGAATACCATCGGCGACGTCGCCGACAAGCTGTACGACTGCCTGGCACCGCTGACCGAAATGCAGGGCGAGGTGACGGAAGATTTGATCAGCCTGACCGGCGAGGCCATCAGTGCCCTGAACGAGTTGCTGGAGCAGCTTGCCAAAGGCGAGCCCATGCACGCCTCCGTGGCTCTGCTGGCACGCCTCTCCGGCACCGCTCCCCAACCCGGCGCGGCAGAGCAGGACGAGGCCGACGATTCGGTGGCGGACGATGTTCGCCGCCAGACCGATCCGGAAATCCTGCAGATTTTCCTGGAAGAAGCCCGCGAACTGGGACAGGTTCTGGAAACCAGTCTCGCCGACTGGCACAAGGAACCCGGCAATCTGGCTCATGCCCAGGCCATGCAGCATGCCTTGCACACGCTGAAAGGCGGCGCGCGCCTGGCGGATCTGCACCAGCTCGGCGATCTCAGCCAGAGCCTGGAAAGCCTGGTCAAGCAAGCCATGGAATCGGGTCAACGTCTGGAAGGCGATCTGCAACAGTCGATCCGCAGCCGCTACGATTCACTGCAGCGGGCCATTGGCCTGGTGCGCGCCAAGTTCCGTGAACTGGAAATCCAGGGTCTGAACGCGGGTGCCACCCAGGATCTGGAAGCGGAACCCACCGCACGGGTGGTGGAATTCCAGCGCCAGCAGATCCAGAAGCCGACGGCTGCCCCGGCGGAGCCTCCCCATCGGGCGCAGGCGCCGCAAACGCGCGCGGCCACGCCTCAGCAGCAGGTGGAAACCATCCGGGTCTCCGCGCCGCTGCTGGACAACCTGGTCAACTTGGCGGGCGAAACCTCCATTGCCCGCGGTCGTCTGGAACAGCAGATCAGCGACTTCAGCCATACGCTGGATGAAATGGGCGCCACCGTCGATCGTTTGCGCGAGCAGCTGCGGCGGATGGAAATGGAAACCGAAGCCCAGGTTCTGTTCCGCCAGGAACGCCAGAGCGGTCCGGAGTACGCCGATTTCGACCCGCTGGAAATGGACCGTTACTCCACGGTACAGCAGTTGTCGCGGGCGCTTGGCGAATCCGCGTCGGACTTGATGGACCTGAAAGACACCATGACCGACAAGGTCCGCGATGCGGAAACCTTGCTGCTGCAGCAGTCCCGCATCAACACGGAGCTGCAGGAAGGTCTGATGAAGACCCGCATGGTGCCCTTCTCCTCCATGGTGCCGCGTCTGCGCCGGATCGTGCGCCAGGTGGCGGGCGAGTTGGGCAAGAAAGTCGACTTCGAGGTGTACAACCCCGATGGCGAGCTGGACCGCAACGTATTGGAACGGATGGTCGCGCCGCTGGAGCACATGCTGCGTAACGCCATCGACCATGGTATCGAATCCATCGACGCACGCCGCAAGGCCGGCAAGTCCGAGACGGGCCAGGTGACCTTGTCGCTGAGTCGCGAAGGCGGCGATGTGGTCTTGGTCATGGCCGACGACGGCGCGGGGGTCAACGTGGCCGCCGTGCGCAAGAAAGCGCTTGCCCAGGGCCTGCTGGAAGCCGATGCGGATGTCACGGATCAGGAAGTGATGCAGTTCATCATGCAGCCTGGTTTCAGTACCGCGCAGCAGGTGACCCAGATTTCCGGACGTGGCGTCGGCATGGACGTGGTGGCCAGCGAGATCAAGCAGCTGGGCGGCCGTATCATGATCGAGTCACTGCCCGGTCAAGGTACCCGCTTCATCGTTCACCTGCCCTTCACGGTGTCGGTCAACCGCGCCCTGATGGTCAGTACTGGTGAGGATTTCTACGCCATCCCGCTCAACACCATCGAGGGCATCGTGCGGGTCAGCACCTATGAGCTGGAGCAGTATTACCAGCCGGACGCGCCGCTCTACGAGTACGCCGGCCAGCGCTATCGCCTGCAATACCTGGGCAGCCTGCTGCGCAGCGAGCACCAGCCCAAGCTGCAGGGCCAGCCCCTGCCGCTGCCGGTGATCCTGGTACGCGGTGGCGATCAGCCCCTGGCGCTGCAGGTGGACAGCCTCATGGGCTCACGCGAGATCGTGGTGAAGAGCCTGGGGCCGCAGTTCGCCCAGGTGCGCGGCGCTTCCGGCGCCACCATCCTCGGCGATGGCAGCGTGGTGGTGATTCTCGACTTGCCGGCCATGCTGCGGGCGGATTTCACCACGCAACTGGCCAAGCAGCCGGTGGCGGACGCCGCGCCTAGCCGCAGCACCCGCACCAAGCTGGTCATGGTGGTGGACGACTCGGTTACGGTCCGGAAGGTGACGTCCCGTCTGCTGGAACGCAACGGCATGGAGGTCATCACGGCGAAGGACGGGGTGGATGCCATCGCCCTGCTGCAGGACCGCAAGCCCGACATCATGCTGCTCGACATCGAGATGCCGCGCATGGACGGCTTCGAGGTGGCAAGCCTCGTGCGCCACGACGAACGGCTGAAGGATGTGCCGATCATCATGATTACGTCTCGAACCGGGCAGAAGCACCGGGATCGTGCCATGGCTATCGGCGTCAATGAGTACCTTGGCAAGCCGTTCCAGGAAACGGTCCTGTTGGAGACGATTGAGAAGCTGACAGGCTAACCATGGCGGGTGCCCCCCGAATCGGGATCATCGCGGACGATCCGCTGCAGCGCCATGTGCTGCAGCATGCCATCAGCGTCTATGGCTATCAGGTTGCGTTCAACAGCGATCCGGGTCGGCTCGACCCGGATGTCTTGCAACAGACGGTCGTGGATGCCTGGGTGGTGGATCTCGCGGACGAAGAGCGTTGGTCGGACGCCATCGACCAATTGCTGGAAGTGGCCGAGGCGCCGGTCCTGTTTGGCCTGGGCACGGCGCCAAGCCGCGGCAGCATCGACTATCCGCGCTGGGAACGGCGGCTGTTCACCAAGCTCCGCGAGCTGGCGGGCAATCCTGCCCACCTGAGCGAACGCGGTGACACCCTCGGACAGCTGGCTGAAGTGACCCAGCGTCAGCGGGTGCAGTTGCCCGAGAGCATCGCGCCCTTCACACGCCAAAGCGATGTGGAGCGGGTGTGGATCCTGGGGGCCTCCCTGGGTGGGCCGGCGGCGGTCAAAGCCTTTCTCGACTGCTTGCCGGAAGGCCTGCCGGTTGCCTTCGTCTACGCCCAGCATATCGATGCCAACTTCACCAGCGTGCTGGCCAAGGTGCTGGGCCGCCACTCCAGCTTCAAACTGGTGGAGGCGGTGCCCGGCGCCAAGCTGTGCAACGGCGAGGTCATGATCGTGCCGGTGGACCATGAGCTGGGGCTCGACCCCCAGGGTCGCATTGAGATGCGCCAGAATGCCTGGCCGGGACCCTACGGCCCGTCCATCGACCAGGTGATGCTGAACATGTCGACCTATTACGGTGCCCGCTGCCACGCCATCCTGTTCAGCGGCATGGGCAACGACGGCGCCATCGCCGCGCCCACGCTGCAGGCTTATGGCTCACGCATCTGGGTGCAGGAGTCGGGCAGTTGTGCCAACAGCTCCATGCCCGATTCGGTGGCCGCCACGGGCTGTTCCAGCTTCAGTGGCACGCCCGAGGCGCTGGCCGCCAAGCTGGTCAGTGTGGTCGAGCTGGAGGAAATCGAGCGCAAGCGCCGGATCAGCCGCTAAACCTGAGCGATGAAGCGTTAACACCCATAAGAATGTTCAGCACTGCCTGAAACGACCCAACACATTGTGAGAGTCACCGCGCCTAAGGATTCGGAACATGGCAAAAACAACCGGTCAGATCGCAAGTCTTTTTCTTCCCATTGCCGGTAAGAACCTGCTGCTGCCCAACGCGGCCGTGGCCGAGATCATCGATTACGTCAAACCCACGCCCATCGCCGGCATGCCGGACTGGCTGCTGGGCCATGTGCAGTGGCGCGGCCTCAAGCTGCCGGTCATCTCCTACGAGCTGGCCAACGACAACGCCGTCGAGGAAACGTCACCTCGGGCCCGTCTTGCGGTGATCAACGCCAGCAGCGAACTGCAGGGCAAGCTGCCATTCTTCGCCCTGGTCACCCAGGGCATTCCACGCCTGGTCAAGGTCGCCGAAGAGGAGATCTCCGAGCTGGACAACCCGACGGGCGTTGCCGACCTGATGCAGGTGCGCGTCAGCGGCGAGGAAGCCAGTATCCCCAATCTGGGTTATCTGGAATCCCTGATCGTCCAGGTCATCTAGTCACCCCGGACACTGGCAGCGTTGCTATACACTGCCAGTCTATACACTGCCAGAGTTGCTAGGCGCTGCCAGTGGGCGCGTTCCCGGCCCTGATGTTATACTGCCGCAAATTTCTGCGAGCCCCCGGTCATGCCGTCCGCCCTCCACGCCTCCTATCAGCGCCATCACCCGCTGCACCGCAATGCTTCGATTCGTGCCTCTTGTGGCGGCTCTTTAGCGGACACCTTCATGGACCTAGCGGAGCTGCGACCATGATCGCCGCACAGGCCCTAGTCCAACTCGATCATCTGGGCGTCAACCTCAATGGCCAGCAGGTCCTGCAGGACATCAACATGAGCCTGCAGCCCGGCGAGATCGTCACCCTGATCGGCCCCAACGGCGCCGGCAAGACCACCCTGATCCGCGCCGTGCTGGGCCTGCAAAAGCCCGACCAGGGGCGGGTCTGGCGCCGGCCGGGGCTGCGGATCGGCTATATGCCACAGAAGCTGCACATCGACCCCACATTGCCGCTGCGGGTGGATCGTTTCCTGACCCTGACCCGCCATAAGCCGCGCCAGATCGACGCCGCCGTTGAGCTCACCGGCATCCGTGGGTTGTGCCATAAGCCAGTGCAGAGCATTTCCGGTGGCGAATTGCAGCGGGTGTTGCTGGCCCGCACCCTATTACAGCAACCGGACCTGCTGGTGCTGGACGAGCCAGCCCAGGGTGTGGACGTCAACGGCCAGGTGGAGCTGTATCGTTTGATTCACCGGATTCGCGACGATCTCAACTGTGCCGTGCTCATGGTTTCCCACGACCTGCACCTGGTGATGGCCGCCACCGACCGGGTGTTCTGCCTCAACCACCACATCTGCTGCTCCGGCCTGCCGGAACAGGTCTCCAACGATCCGGCCTATCGCGCCCTGTTTGGCAAGACGGCGGCCGAGGCACTGGCGGTGTATCACCATCACCACGATCACCATCACGATCTGGATGGCACGGTGGTGTCCGACGGCAACCGTGGCGGTTGTTCGCACGAACACCATGATCACGGCCATGACCATTCAGGCCATCGCCACGACCATACACCCGCCGCGCCAGCCAGTCGGGAGACCCAGCCATGATCGAGCTGCTCTTGCGTGCCCTCTTCGGTGGTCTGGGCGTTGCCCTGCTGGCCGGCCCCCTGGGTTGCTTCATGGTCTGGCGCCGCATGTCCTACTTCGGCGATACCCTGGCCCATTCCGCGCTGTTGGGCGTTACCTTTGGCATCCTGTTCGATCTCAACCTGAACCTGGCGATCATTCTCTGCTCCGCGCTCTTGGCGCTCGCGCTGGTCATGCTCCAGCAGCAGCGGGAAATCGCCACCGACACCCTGCTCGGCATCCTCTCCCACAGCAGCCTTGCCATCGGCATCGTCGGCATCAGTTTCGCGCCGGAGGTGCGGGTGGACCTGATGGGCTACCTGTTTGGCGACCTGCTGTCGGTGACCTCCCAGGACCTGCTCTGGATCTATGGCGGTGGTAGCCTGGTGCTCCTGACCCTGCTCTGGTTCTGGCGCCCCTTGCTGCTCATGACGCTGCACGAAGAACTGGCGGAAGTGGAAGGCGTGGCGGTGCGCCGAATGCGCTTGCTGCTGATGCTGATGGTGGCGGTGGTGATCGCCATCGCGATGAAGATCGTCGGCGTGCTGCTGATTACGTCGCTGCTGCTGATTCCGGCGGCGGCCGTGCGCAATCTGGCGGAAACGCCCGAACGCATGGCAGTGCTGGCCAGTGTGGCCGGCTGTGTGGCGGTGGCGTGCGGACTAAGCTTCTCCTACTGGCTCGATACGCCCACCGGGCCGTCCATCGTCCTCTGCGCGTTCGTGCTGTTTTTGCTCACGTTCGTCCTGCGCAAGCCGCTGCGTCAGCTTTTGATGCCGCAGCCCCACCCTGCGGCGTCGGAGACCGCACAGGATGGCTCGCCCTCGGTATAAGACCGCGCTATCCCCTTGGGGCCACCGTCCTGGGGCCGGGGATAACGCGCTCGGGTCCCGTCGGCATGAGCATAAAAACTGCCACGCGGGCGCAGTCCGTCGCTTGTGATGAGTACCTTAACCGGTACCTTGTTGCCGGTACCTTATTAGAAGTTGTAACCCATACCCACGCTGTAGTAGTAGCGGCCATCGTCCGACCGATCATCGATTTCGTCCGCGTCTTCAAACAGGAACTGGTACTGCACCATGCCCTGGATAAAGGTCTTCTCCAGCACGTAATACTTCAGACCCAGCTCCGGGCCCGCCGAGAAGGTTTCCTCAGTGGTGTCGCCGTAGTTGTAGCCTACGTTGAGACCGACGAACGGCCGCAGGCGATCCAGGTTGAAGTGATGGTCATAGTAGATGACCGTGGCACCGTCGAAATCGGTTTCCTCGCCCTCAGTATCCGAAATGGTTATGTTCTGGCGCACGCCAGCCTGACCCATGTCGCTGATGTACTTACCATAGCTCCCAGTCAAACCGAAAACGGTCGCATCGAAATCCTTATCGCTTCCACCGGTACCGCTGATGGTTACTTCGTTATCACCGTTCACAGCCTGTGCGAGCGTAACCGCCGGGGCAAAAGCGGCAATCAGAACAGAGGTTTTGAGAAGCTTGTTCATAGTTTCCGTCCTTAGTCTTTCCCAGTGAGTGAAAGTCGCCGCTCCATAGTTCACTACGGAACGCACCCTTTGAGGGCAGCAGGATTTGTACCAGTCTCGCTGTCGGACCCGAAAGACAGTTAAAAATAAAGAACATTTTCATTCATTTCAGTTATTTAATTTGACTAATTGCGGACAGCACAGCGATCTATTCGGTAAAAACAGACAAATCGACTTGTAAGTCTTACCCGGTCGTTTTCCGCCTGGAGAAATTTTTACAATCCCATGACAGCTGGCTTGAGCGGGCGATCCGGTGGCATCTCGTTCAATAAATCAGCAGCGAATCATTAGCCTGGTTACAGAGGATGGCGCCGCTTTTCAGCATCATGGTTAATGAAGATCGATGAGGCTTTGGCTCTGGTACGTTTCTGGAGGAGAAAGATCATGACCGAATTCACACCCGTCAGCGGCCTGCTAGGCGGCATGCTGATCGGCTTGGCGAGCGCCCTGATGCTGCTGGGCGCCGGTCGCATCGCCGGGATCAGCGGAATCTTCGGAGGGCTGCTCACGCCCGCACAGGGAGAGACCGGATGGCGGCTGCTGTTTATCGCCGGCATGATTCTGGGCGGACTGACCTGGCCGGTGCTGACTGGCGAGCCTCTACCAGTCGATCTGCAAGCGAGTTGGCCAACCATGCTGATTGCAGGGCTGTTGGTGGGCTTTGGCACCCGGATGGGAGGCGGCTGTACCAGTGGCCACGGTGTGTGTGGCATCGGCCGGCTCGCACCGCGCTCGATGGTCGCCACGCTGACCTTCATGGGGTCGGCCTTTTTGACCACCTATGTGATGCGCCATGTCATCGGAGGCTAATATGACCGGAAACCACAACACCCCACAGCTGATTCTGTCACTCGGCGCCGGCTTTCTGTTCGCACTCGGCCTCGGCCTTTCGCAAATGCTGAATCCGGCCAAGGTGCTCAACTTCCTCGATCTCGCCGGCGACTGGGACCCGACCCTGGCCTTTGTGATGGGCGGCGCGCTACTGGTCACCCTGCCGGCGTTTCGCTTGATTCTGAAACGGCCGCATCCAATGTTCGCAGCCCGGTTTTATCTACCGACCAAACAGGATATCGACGTGCGATTGATCGCTGGTGCCGTCATTTTTGGCATCGGCTGGGGAATCGCAGGCCTGTGTCCGGGACCCGCCATTACCGCGTTGGCGACGGGTCTGCTTCCCGTGCTGAGTTTTGTGGGCGCCATGGCCGTGGGTGTTGTCCTGCATAAGCGGTTGTTTGAAGCCAAAACCTAGGGATAGCTAGGCAGGCGTACTTAATCGTGGCGCACTACGCCGTCCGCATTAAGGTCAGGTATCGAATTGATCGTTAGCGCCGGCTTTATCTTTAAGCTTCAGGCTGTAGACTGCTTAGGGGCAATTGAACGTCCCGGAGAACATCGGGCGTCCTTTCCGGCCACCGATCCAGAGGATTTATTGTGCTGTCATTTTCCGCCGGCCCGTTGGCGCTCTCACTTGATCGCCTGCTGCTGTTAATCGCCCTGGGCATCACCCTGGTGGTTGGCTGGCTGTTGGGGCGGCGGCGCCTGATTAGTGTCGAGCCGGTCATCACCCAGATGCTCCTGTGGGGCCTGGCCGGCGCCCGCGTCAGCTTTGTCCTGCTGTATCTGGACGATTACCGCGCCAAGCCACTCAGCATGCTGGATGTGCGCGACGGCGGCTTCCTGCTTGAAGCCGGTTTAGTAGTCGCGGCCATCGTTGGCCTCTATCACGGCTGGCGTAAGCGTCCGATCCGGCTACCCTTGGGAGCAGCGGTGGCCGCCGGCGCCCTGACCTGCGCGGTCAGCCTGGGCGCGCTCAATCTCATGCAAGCCACCCAGCCAACACTGCCGGATCTGCCGCTGGTCACCCTGGAGAACAACACTCAGTCGCTGGTCAGTTTCAGCGGCCGACCACTGGTGGTCAATCTGTGGGCGACCTGGTGTCCGCCCTGCCGCCGGGAAATGCCGGTTCTGGCCGCCGCCCAACAACGGGAAACCGGGGTGGAGTTCCTGTTCATCAACCAGGGAGAGGCGCGGGCCGCCGTTGCGGACTACCTGCAAAACGAACAACTGGCGCTGCACAATGTGTTGCTCGACCCGCATGTGCAGCTAGGGCAGCACATGGGCAGCCAGGCGCTGCCCACCACCCTGTTCTTCGATGCCAGTGGTAAGCTGGTGAACGGCCATCTGGGTGAACTTTCCAGCGCGTCGTTACGGCACGCTCTGGAGCAGATTTTGCCCGCTGAACGCGCCCCAGACTAAAGCTGCCTGTCTCACCCAAAGGAGGCCTTATGGCACAGAGAACCACAAAGAGCGCTTTGATCTATGGCAGCCTGGCGGTGGCGCTTTTTGCGACCTGTGGAATCTGTGGCACCGGCTCGTCGACAACGCCGGTTGTCATGGCCACGCCGGCGCAGGAAGGACTCTGTCAAACCGATGCGGAGGTGGAGGCAGGTCTCCCAATCCATACCGATACGGATAACGCTGTTCTTCGCTCCGCAGACCCTGCCTGCCCACAACCGGCGCAGCAGCCCGAAGGCAGCTAAGAAGCTCCGCATCCAACCCGACAGCAAACTGGCAATCCCGTCATTTTGCCGGTTATTTCACAATTCAGATCCGATCTTAGTTGTTAATGATTCGCATTTGTAGATAATGCGAACTGCTTACACCCAAGGATTGGATTCCCATGCTCGCCGCCATCGAACACCAGGCCCAGATACTCATCGTTGAGGACGACCCGGAGCTGAGCGATCAGCTGAGTGGCCTGTTGCGCAACCGGGGCTACCGGATTCAGCAGCAGTTCAGCGGCGAGGATGGCCTGATCGCCGCCCTCAGCGGCAGCTTCGACCTGATTCTGCTGGATGTGCTGCTGCCCAGGATGGACGGCTTTGCGGTGCTCAACCACCTGCGCAAGACCCGGCAAACGCCGGTGATGATGCTGACCGCCTGTGGCGCGGAGGAAGAGCGCATCGTCGGCTTTAGCAAGGGGGCCGATGATTATGTGCCCAAGCCGTTCAATCTCACCGAGCTCCAGCTGCGGATCGATGCCCTGTTGCGCCGGGCCACCGGATTCAGAAGTACCCGCAGCGACCGCAAGGAGCTGGTGATCGACAACCTGACCCTCAATCGCCTGCAGCAAACCGTGGAAGCGAACGGTATCGGCATCACCCTCACGCCGATCCAGTTCAAGCTGCTCTGGACCCTGATGCTCCACCAACACGAGGTGCTCAGCAAACCCTATCTGTACCGCCTGGTACTGGAGCGTGAATTCAGCCGCTACGACCGCAGTCTGGACATGCACCTGAGCCGGGTGCGGCGCAAGCTGATCGACGCAGGCATCGCCGCCGACCGGCTGCAGACCGTGCATGGCACCGGCTATTGCTTCTCGTGATCGGGACGCTTGCATGAGTTCACCGCTGCCATGAACAAGCCGCTGCTCTGGAAGCTGTGCCTGATCATTGCCGCGGGCGCCGTGGCCCTGTTCTGGGTGGTGAACCTCCTGATCCTGCGCACGGAACAGGCCATGAGCTTTATTGCCGAAGAACACCAGCAAACCCTGCTGGCCTACGGAAAACATGCAGAACGCCTGTACCTCAGCGGCGAGCTGGATGTACTGGGGCGTTGGCTGCAGGAATTGCAAGAACGGGAACAAACCTGGGCGGCCGTGGTACGCTCCAGCGTGGAACCCCTGGCCGGTAGCAGCCTGTCGCCCACCTTCGTGGAAAGCTTCCGCCTGGGGCGCAATGTGGAGTGGAAGATCCACCTCTACTTCACCGAAAACCCCATCATGGACGTCACCTTTGCCGACGGCCGCACTCATTTCCTGATCACCCTGCCCCAGCACATGCGGCCCGGCGCCTATTGGCAGCAGGCCAATGTGCTGCTGCAACTGGGGCTGCCCCTGTTGTTTCTGGTTCTGCTCAGTGTGCTGCTCTACCGCCATCTGATGTCGCCGCTACGGCAACTGGAGCTGGCCACCCGCCAGTTCAGCGACGGCAAACTAGATGTGCGGGTACGCTCCCTGTTGGGGTCGCGCAAGGATGAACTGGCAGCCCTGGCGGATACCTTCGACCGCATGGCCGAGCGCACCGGCTCGCTCATTCGCACCCAGCGGCAATTGATCGCGGATCTGTCCCACGAGTTGCGCACGCCGCTGACCCGCATCGACATGGCGGTCAGCAGTGCCGAACAGGGCGTTGAACCGCAACAGGCTCTCGCCCGCATCCGGCGCGATACCACCCTGATGCGCCGCCTGGCGGAAGACGCCCTGACCCTGGCCTGGCTGGAAAACGAGAAGCCGCAGCTCGACCAGGAGTCGCTGGACTTGTGCGACCTGATCGACAGCATTCTGGAGGATGCCCGCTTCGAGTACCCGGACCGCTACCTGCGCGCAGATCTCCCGGACCAGGCGCCGTTACACCACAGCAGCCATCGGGCCCTGGGACAGGCCATCGAGAACATCGTGCGCAACGCCTTGCGGTTTACGCCACCAAACGGTGAAGTCCGCCTGCAGCTTGAGATCGCGGCCAACGAATACTGGCTCAGGGTGCAGGATCAAGGCCCTGGTGTGCCGGACGCGCACCTGCAGAACATCTTCAAACCCTTCTTTCGGCTCAACAAGGCACACGAGCGGGTGCAGGGCGGTTTCGGCCTGGGACTTGCCCTGGCACAGCGCCAGGTACAGGCCGCCGGCGGCCGTATCGCCGCCCGCAACCGTCCCGAGGGAGGGCTGGAGATGACCATTTATCTACCCCTGGAACGACTTCCCGCCAGCACCGAGCCCTCGTTGCCCGCAGCCGCCCCGGCGAGCCAGTTGCTCCAGATGTAACAAATGTAAAAGTGTTTTACTTTTGACCAGCCCGAAAACAAGAATACGCCGCAATTGATATTGGTTATCATTTGAGGAGATTGTTTTGTGAGTATTCCGGGCCCAGTCGTTGCCAGACGCACTTTGTTGTCGATTGCCATTGCCGGTGCCATGTTTGGCTCACTTTCGTTGCCGGCTTCCGCGCTGGCCGAGACCAGCGATCTTGTGGAGCTCGACACCCTCACCGTCGTCGATCATACGACCACCGATGTGGATACGCTGGTGACCCGCAAAGAGATCGAGCAGCTGCAGGCCAACGATCTCGAAGACGTGTTCCGTGCCGATCCGTCCATCTCCGTCGGCGGCGCCAACAGCGTGTCGCAGAAGATTTACCTGCGCGGCATCGAAGACACCCTGCTCAATGTGACCATCGACGGCGCCACCCAGGCCGGCTACCTGTTCCATCACCAGGGCCGCTTGTCGATCGAGCCCGAACTGCTCAAGCAGGTGGAGATCCAAGCCGGTGCCGGCGAAGCCACCAATGGCCCCGGCGCGCTGGGCGGTGCGATCCGCTTTGTGACCCGCGATCCCGTAGACCTGCTGCGCGACGGTGAACGCTTCGGCGCCCTGCTCAAGGCCGGCTACTTCAGCAACACCGAAGGCTATAAGGCCAGCGCCAACCTGTTCGGCCGCATCACCGACAGCTGGAGCGCCATGGCCACCATTTCCAAGCTTGACGAAGGCCGGTTCGAAGATGGCAACGGCAACGACCAGAAGTACACCGACGCCGAAGAGGAAATGGGCTTTGCCAAGGTGGTCGGCGAACTGGGCGCGGGGCAAAAGATCAGCCTCAGCTATGATCGCCAGGATACCGACGGCTTCCGCCTGGAGCGTCCTCACTGGGTTCCCAGCGTCCGTAACAACCCTATCGAGCAGGAAGGCGAGCGGGAAACCGTCACCCTTAACTATGCATGGGCACCCACTGGTTCCAAGCTGCTGAACCTGGCCACCACCCTGTACCACACGGATGCCTTCATCATTCAGGATGGCCGCTTCGGTGAGTATAAAGGCGGCGTGGAAAGCAACGGCCTGGACCTGCGCAATACCAGCAGCATCTCAAACCACACCCTGACGTACGGTGTCGATCATCGCAAAGACCAAGGCCTGCTCCGTAATCAGTCCGACGCCAGCGTGCCGACCGAGCGGGAAGACGCCCGGGTCACCGGGCTGTACATTCAGGATCACATTGCCCTGACCGACCAATGGCTGCTCAGCCTCGGCACCCGCTATGACCGCTATCGTCTGGACGACACCCGCGACCAGCACTTCCGGGAGTCCGGCTTCAGCCCCAATGCCGGCGTAACCTTCGCGCCCACGACGAATTTGAACTTCTACCTCACCTACGCCGAGGCACTGCGGGGCAAGCTGATCAACGAGACCTTCATTCTCGATACCTACCGCAATGCCGAGGATCTGGAAGCGGAAGAGGCCAAGAACACGGAATTTGGCGTCAACTACGACCAGGGCGGCCTTAACCTGAGCGGCAAGGTCTATGTGTCCCGGATCGACAACGTCATTGACGATGTCGAGAACGTACTGACCAATGTGGGCGACCTCAAGAACAAAGGCTTCTTCGCCCGCGTCGGCTATGACTGGGGCCAGATCCAGACCGGCCTGAGCTTTAACTACAGCCGTCCGGAGATCGAAGACGTACCGCTGCACGACGACAACTGGTCCATCGGCACCTCCATCGGCGACACCTGGGTGGCCGAGCTGCACTATCAACCGAGCGAAAGCCTGCGGTTTGGCTGGTACGGCCGCATCGTGCAACGCCTGGAAACGATTGCCGATGGCTACAAGGAGAAGGGCGGCTACGGTGTCCATGACGTCTATGCCGAATGGCTGCCGCTGCAACGGGACGACCTGACCCTGACGCTGACCCTGAAGAACCTGTTCGACAAGTACTACCGCGATCACGCCAGCTACGGCAACTATGGCCCCATCGCCCAGGGCATTCCGGAGCTAGGACGCGACATCCGCCTGAGCGTCGCCTGGCGGATCTAACGGCTGTAGCAGGCACGCCGACCGGTCGTGCCTGCCTTTTTTGCGACTGGAACGCACCATGACCCTTCGAGACCAAGACAACCGCCTGATACGGGGTTCTGCCAGCAGCACCCTGCTCTGCCTGTGCCTGCTGTTCTTACTGCTCCCGCCCAACGCCTTTGGCCGCACGGTCACCGATCTGGCCGGCCGCCAGGTGCAACTGCCCGCCAAGGTAGAGCGGATCATCCTGGGCGAGAGCCGCTATATCCCGGCGCTGGCAATCCTGGACCGGGAGCGCCCCCTGCAGCGCATCGTTGGGATGCTGGCGGACTTCAAGCTGGCGGACCCGGGCAGTTATCGCCAATACCAGCAGGCCTTTCCCGAGATCGAGCGCATCCCCCAGATCGGTCACGCCTCGGCGGAAAGTTTCAGCATTGAACAGGTGCTGGCACTCAATGCGGACGCAGCCATCTTCGGCGTGGAAGGACACGGCCCATCGGCGCGGGACAAGCACCTGATCGACCTGCTGCAACGGGCGGGCGTGACGGTGGTGTTCGTGGATTTTCGTCGCAACCCCCTGGAAAACACCCCGCTCAGCCTGGAACTGCTGGGCAAGGTGCTGAACCGGGAAGCCGAGGCCGCCGAGTTCCTCGACTTCTACCGACGGGAGATGGCCCGCGTCCGCGACCGGCTGCAGCCGGCACCGCCCTCCCCCAAGGTGTTCCTCCACACCCGGGTCGGCGTACAGGACCTTTGTTGCGAGACCATGGTCAACGGCATGATGGGCCACTTTCTCCAGTATTTGCAGGCGAGCAACATTGCCGCCGAGCGGGTGCCGGGGCATGCGGGCGTGATGAACCTGGAGTATCTGCTGAGCGAGCAGCCGGAGGTCTATATCGCCACCGCCATCGGCTCCCCGCTCACCGCCGGTGAACAGCCCCGTTTTATTGCCCTGGGTGCGGGCGTCGATGCCGCAACCGCCCGCCAGTCCTTTCAGGCGGCGATTGCCCGCAGTGGCACGGCGGAGCTGACGGCGGTGAAGCAAGGCCGCGCCCACGCCATCTGGCACCACTTCTACAACAGCCCCCTGAACCTGGTGGCGGTACAGGTCATGGCCAAATGGCTGTACCCGGACCGGTTTCAAGATCTGGATCCTCAGCAAACACTGACCGAGCTGTTCCAGCGTTTTCAGCCCGTGCCACTGGAGGGTGCTTACTGGGTCGACTTGACGCCACCCGCAGCCGCGGCCAGCCCCAAGGACGACCAGGAAAAGCAGAAACATGAAGCCGCTCACTAGAGTCATGCCATGAAGTCACGCGTCATTGATACCCCCTTCGACGCCGGGACTGAAGTCCCGGCCCGCTCCGACCTAGCGCGCCGTTACCGCCGGTTTATCCTCACCCGCCTGTTGCTGCTGATCATCCTGGCCGCCGTCGCCGTTGGCTCGCTGCTGGTGGATATCGCCACCGGCCCAGCCATGCTGGGACTAAGCGACGTGCTTGAGGGCTTGCTGAATCCAGAACGGCTGTCAGCCAGCACCCAAATCATCATCTGGGACGTACGCCTGCCCTATGCCCTGATGGCCATTGTGGTCGGTGCCAGCCTGGGTTTGGCGGGCGCCGAGATGCAAACGGTGCTCAACAATCCGCTGGCCAGTCCCTATACCCTGGGCATTGGCGCGGCAGCAACCTTGGGTGCCTCGGTGGCCATCCTGTTCGATCTCACAGCCCTGGGGCTGGGCTATAACTTCATCCTGCCGGCCAGTGCCTTTGTGTTTGCGGCCGCCGCCTCCATGCTGATCCTGGTGTTGGCCCGCTACCTGGGCGCGACCGTGCACATGGTGGTGCTGTTCGGCATCGCCCTGTTGTTCGGCTTGAATGCGCTCGTGGGATTACTGCAATTTATCGCCGACGCGGAATCGCTCCAGCAGATCGTGTTCTGGACCATGGGCAGCCTAGCCCGGGCCAATCTGGAGAAGGTCGCCATCGTGGCTGCGGTGCTGTTGATCTGCCTGCCGCTGTCCCTGCGTCAGGCCTGGGCCATGACCGCCCTGCGCAGCGGCGAGGAGCAGGCCCGCAGCCTGGGCATCAAGGTGGAGCGGCTGCGCCTGATCTCGCTGCTGCGGGTCAGCCTGCTGACCGGTGTCGCCCTGGCCTTTGTGGGTGAGATCGGATTTATCGGCCTGGTCGGGCCCCACATCACCCGCATGCTGTTGGGCGAGGATCACCGTTTTTACCTGCCGGGCAGCGCGCTGGCCGGCGCGCTCCTGCTGTCCCTGTCATCCATTGCCAGCAAGGCGCTGGTACCCGGCGTGGTGCTGCCGGTGGGCATCATTACCGCGCTGGTGGGCATTCCTCTGTTCGTGGCGCTGATCGTCACCCGTGGCCGGGAGTCGCAATAATGTCGCTGAACATCACTGAACTGAGCGTGGGCTACCGCAAACGCCGGGTCCTGGACCGGTTGAGCCTGAGCCCGATTGCGGCAGGCTCGCTGGTGGCGGTCATTGGCCCCAATGCCGTGGGCAAATCCACGCTGTTGAAGTCGATTGCGGGTTTATTGCCGTTCCAAGGCTCTGTGCGCCTCCAGGATCAGGACCTGGCGACATTGACGCCGGCCCAGCGCGTGCGAGTGCTGGGTTACCTGCCCCAGACCTTGCCCCAGCCGACCACGCTGGTGGCCTACGAGACCGTCTTCAGCGCCTGCCGCGCGGTGCGTCACGACCTGTCGGCGCAACAAGTGGAAGCCGCGATTGAGGCGGTGTTCTGCACGCTGGAACTGGAGGCGCTGGCCTTTCGCAAGCTCACGGAAATGTCTGGTGGCCAGCGGCAAATGATCGGCCTGGCCCAGGTGTTGGTGCGCCAGCCGCAACTCCTGCTGCTGGACGAGCCCACCAGCGCGCTGGATCTGCATTGGCAGCTCAATGTGCTGGAAACCGTGCGCCAAGTGACTCGCGAATCCGGCGCCATCGCCTTGGTCGCCAGCCATGACATCAACCTGGCGCTGCGCTTTTGCGATCAGTTGCTGGTGCTGGGGCCAGCGGGGCTGTTGGCGCAAGGCATGCCAGCCGCCGTTCTGTCACCGGCCCTGCTGCGCGACACCTATGGCATCGAAGGCCGGGTGGAAGCCTGCTCGAAGGGCTTCCCGATTGTTCTGACGGATCGGGCTGTGTCGCGCGCTATACCCTAAACTCACCATCCGTAAGGAGCATCACCATGACCCAGGCTCGCACCGCTACCGTTCTGACCCAGGCCGCCAGCCTGCATCTGAAAAAACTCTGCAAACATTTTCAGCACAAGGTGGACGTCCTATTTTCGGACACCGTCGGCCGGATCGATTTCGGGATAGGAACCTGCAACCTGCAGGCGACGGAAGACCGCCTTCAGATTCGTTGCGAAGCGGCAACCGACGAGGAACTCCAGGATGTCATGGACACCATCAAGCGGCATTTCGACCGATTTGCGGAGAAGGATGGACTAGTGCTGGAGTGGGCGCAATAGGCGCCCATCGCCAGCCGCGTCTCCTGCCTCAGCGTCTGCTTCAGGCGCAGAATCCGCTGACAATCCTGGGTTAACACCTGCTTAACTTCGCTGCCGAAACACTCCAGGGACGCGTCCAGGTTCGGCTCATTGAGAA
>JAEZAA010000308.1 GCA_023430625.1 Pseudomonadota bacterium | reverse complement strand
ATCGACATCCTGGTATCCGGTGTTGGCACGGGCGGCACCATTACCGGCGTTTCCCGCTACATCAAGAAGACCCAGGGCAAGGCGATTACTGCGGTTGCCGTTGAACCGACCGCCTCACCCGTCATTTCCCAAACCATGCGGGGTGAAGAGCCCACGCCCTCGCCTCACAAAATTCAGGGTATTGGCGCCGGCTTCGTGCCCAAGAACCTGGATCTGAGCCTGGTCGACCAGGTGGAATGCATCAGCAATGAAGATGCCATTGCGACTGCCCACCGGGTGATGAAAGAGGAAGGGATTCTGTGCGGAATTTCAGGTGGCGCGGCGGTCGCAGCAGCCCTGAGGGTGTCCGAGCAACCCGGCAACGAGAACAAGATGATCGTGGTGGTTCTGCCGGATTCCGCCGAGCGCTATCTGTCCACGGTACTGTTTGAAGGTGTCTTTACCGAAAACGAAACGCAGCAGTAACCGACGGCTATCCTGGCGCTGCGCTCACCTTGGCAGCGCCGGGGGCACTTCCTACCGCTTTAAATTGCCATCCCCACCAAAACTGCCTCACCTGCATGCGATCCGGCGCCAATTCACTGCTAGCGCAATTGCAGTAACTTCTCGCCATTGCGAAACACCAGCAGCTCGCCTGCTTCCATGGAATGCCAGACCTCATCGCTGGTTAACGGCTCGGTTGCGATGATGGTGACCAGATCCCGTGGCGTTGTTTCCTGGCAAAAATCCACCGTCAGCTCCGCATCCTGCAGCGTGGCGCAGCCAAAGGGGGCATGCCGGGTAATCCAGCTGAGCTTGGTCGAGCAGTACGCGAACAGATGCTCGGAGTCCGAGAACAACATATTGAACACGCCCCGCTCCCGAAGACAGTCGCAGCGTTCCTTGATGTAGCTGGCCAATGCCGCAGTGCCCGCCACCTCCTCGCCCCAAGGGAATTCGTCTTTGATGCCACCCAACAACCAGCAAAAGGCCCGTTCGCTGTCGGTGGTGCCGACCGGGGAAAAATGGCTGGAGCGCAGATCTTCGTGCGTCGTCAATTGCCCGTTATGGGCAAAGCACCAGAGCCGACCGCCCAGTTCGCGGACGAAGGGATGGGTATTTTCCAGGGACACACCGCCAACATTGGCCTGGCGGATGTGGCTGATCACGATCCGACTCTTGATCGGAAAATCGCGCACGAAGCGGGCGATTTCCGACGAACAACTGGGTTGCGGGTCACGAAACTCGCGGATGGCACGGCCTTCATAGAAAGCGATACCCCAGCCATCCTTATGGGGCCCGGTCTCGCCACCGCGCCGAATCAGCCCACTGAACGAAAAGCAAATGTCGGTTGGGACATTGGCGCTCATTCCCAGCAGCTCACACACAGGCCTTAGCCTCCGTCAGATCAGTTACAAACGTGTGCTCTTAACGTCCTGCCGCGCCCAACCAGGGCCATCATCCGGCACCCACTCACCTTATCAGAAGTCGCAAGAGCGGTGAATCGTGGGACAGAGACCTGATGGGCTAGATACCAAGCCCCTCACTGCTAAGCTAGGGCCCCCTGGTTAAGAATCGCGCTTGGCGGACGCCGGGTCAGGCTCGCTGATATCGAAATCCTCGAGATTGAACTCTTCCTCAATGTCATCGGACATTTGCTGATTCTCGGCCAGGATGCGGTCGGCTATCTCATCGGGACTCAAATCAGGCTCGGCCTCGGCAGCATCCGCCTGGATGTTTGGCATGACCAGTTCATCCGGCTCGCTGACATCGAACTCCTCCGCAGCCGGCGTTTCCTCGCGCAAGGGTGTGGAATCCCCATCCATTCCCATGTCATCCATCCACTCTTCTTCCATGGCTTGGGCGACAGCTGAAGCAGTAACCGCCTCATCCACGGAATTATCCGCACCGGACGCATCAGCCTCGGTGGGCTGCACCGCTTCTTCGGACAGGTCTATAGTCTGCTCGCTGTCCTGATCGGGCGTTTCATTCTGCTTCGGGACGTTTTCCCTGTCGGCTGCCTGAGCGGACGCGCCACGACGTTTCCACCACCAGGCTCCGGCGCCGCCGGCCAGGATGATTCCGGCAAGCCCGATCCATATCCAGGGCAGGCCGCCCGACTCAGGCTGGCTGTCCACATCCACCTCCGGCTGTGAGCCATCGGCCTGCGTCGATTCGTCGGACTGGGAAGCATCGGCTGCCGCCTGGGCGAGATCCACCAGACTCTCGGCGGAGGGCGTCGAAACCTCCTCAGCCGGTTGTGCCACTGCCGCGACCGCCGCCACGGACTGCTCGGCCACCGCTGCCGTGACCAGGGAGCGGTATTCCGTCTGGACACCCTCTAGGCGGGGAAATTGCAACGAGACCGCGCCAGGCTGTAATTGGAAGGGACGACCGCCCTTGACCATACCGTCGAGACTGATCTGAGCCAGATACTGGCCGTCACCCGCCGTGGGCCTGATTTCCAGTTCCCAGCGATTCTTTTCCGTGAAAAAGGGTACCGCCAGCACTTCCTGGCGACCGTCCGGCAGTTTGAGGGACACCGACGCATGTGATTCGGTGGCCAGAACATTGTCGCTCCGCCGCAGCAGCCTGAGGCGATAGAAACTATCCGCGCCCTGCCCCACACCTTCCAGTTCCACTTCGACCGGCGCCTGCAGTTGCACAACCTGGGTATGCTCACGTTTAAAGGTCTTGCCATCGGCAAGCACGGTGACACTGTAGCGGCCCAGCCGGCGGAGCTTGCTGATCGAGTCCCGGTAAATTCCGTCCTCGGGCGGCTGGCCCTTGCGGGAAATCCGCTTCGTGCCGGACAAGTCCTCCTCATTGGTGATGCGCACATCCACATCCACTAGTCCGAGAAATCCAGCATCCAGGACCTGTTGATCATCCTCGAAAAAGGAGGCGGTCAATGCCAATTCATCGCCCGGATAAAAATGCGCGGGCAACGGACTGACGGCCATTCGCAGGTTTGTGACCACGGTGATCCGGCTGCCCACATCCAGATCTGCCAGGATCGTCCACTCGCCTGCCGCCGGTTTCACCACGGTCACCAGGTCATAGCCACGGTCCCGATACCAACGTACATCGCCACCTGCATCCGCTGCGGCATAACGGCGCCCGTCCGGACCAACCAGCGCGACGGGTTCGGCGCCCGCCTTGGTGAACACCAGGGCGGTGAACTCCTCGATGCTGGCATCGATGTCAAAGGTGTTGCCGGTCAAGGGCACCTTCTCGGCAGGCGCGGCCTGGTCGAGCATCTGCACAAAAATCCGGTTGAGGTCTTCCGGTGACTCGGCGACTGCGTTCAAGCCCTGGGTATCCAGGGCCAGTCTTTCAAGCAACATGTGATCGGCGTGGCGCGACAGCGCCACCGTGTGGATCTTTGCCCCGGCTTCCCTGAATCTGGGCAGGACTTCATTGATAATGCGCTCACGCTCCTGTGCATTGCGTGCTGGATCCTTGGCGATATCCACCACACCGTCTGTCAGCAGAATGAAGTGGGTACCGGCAAAGGAGCGGCCGGACGAGTGATCTGCGAAGGATTTTTCCAGCACGCCACCAATGTTGGTAAACAGGCCCACCGAATTGATCTGCTGTGCCTTGCTGCGCGCCAGGGCCCGCCAGTTGGTGTCGACGTTGCCATGGGGAATCAGATGGTTGACCTGTTGACCGAAAGTCCAGACGCCGGCGCGATGCCCATCGGGGAGTAGCTGGGTCAAGAGATTCAAGGCGGGTATGCGCAGATTATGGGGGTCGTTCTGCTTCATACTGCCGGAAATGTCGATCAGCACCCGTACGTCCGATCGGACATCAGACTGCGCCGCCGGTGGTGTCCTGACCTCCCGTGCCTCGACAAGGCTGGTGAATTGAAGGACAACCAGGACACAAACAACAACTCTTCGCAGCATAACCCGCCTTTATTGGCCGAATGCGCGGAGTCAGGTTCCGGCATTCAGCTGTGTTCGATTGCAAGAGGAAAAACAGACGCAATGGCGCGCCTATCCAACGAATAGTCCCCTACAGTTATAGCAGCTTTTAGGGGGCTAACAACGCAGGAGTGGCGTGGCGGCGCGAACAGGACAGATCACGCCGGGCGGTCAGCGACCGATTCCGACGTACTCATGCGCGGGAGAGAGGAACGGCAAATCCGGTCAGTCGTCTTGCCCGGAGGGTTGCAGTAAACGCCGGAACAAGGCTTCGAGCAGCAACATGCCCAGCACCGCCAGCAGTGCAAGCACCAACAGCATGCCCGCCTGCACCGCAGCCTCGATATTGCCCTGGCTGGCCTCAAACACCACCACCAGGGTGGCCGGCGCCATCAGCTTCTCGGTGGGTACTGTCATGACAGGCGTAAAAAGCAGCACCGCCAGCAGGGCCCGTAGGAATCTGCGCGGGACCGTCCAGCGAATCTTGGACAATAGCGGCCAAAGCAGTAAATAAAAGCCAAGGCATGAGAACAGGTACAGCCCCCATGCAATCGCATAATTGTGCGTGGTCAACATCTCGACTCCACCATCATTGCTCGCGCATCAGGGTTGCGCGGTGTGCCTGTCCTGCGCGCGCAACGCCAGGTCACGCATTTCCTTCATGTAATCATCCACCGGCGGCGGCATCTGCAGGAAGAACCCTTTGCTATCGATGCCAGCCAGGATCTCTTCGGGCGTTGTACGGGCGAGCGGACGGTCCGCCTTGAGCGGCATGTCCATCAGGTGAACCGGCTTGCCAAACCGCTCAAGCAGCGGCTCCGGCACCTGTTTCAGCCCCACCCGCTTATCCACGTAGAGGTACATCTCCTCTTTGCGTGGACTTTTGTATATCGAGACCAATCGCATTCTGTGACTACCCCAACTCTTACTCTTCTGATGAATCGGCTTCCGAGTCCGGCAATGCCTGGTTCGGCTCGCCAGCTAGGCGCAGCTCCTGGATATAGGCATTCAATTCCCGCCGCAAAGGCTCTACCAGAAGGGGCGCACGCCAGCCTTCAATGGAAACCGGCAACTCAGTCACCTCGCGATCCAACGCCATGGTATCCGCCAGCTTTTCAAGCAGGGCTTTTTTACAGAGCAGAGAATCCGGAATGCCCAACCGTTCGCTGATCACTTGCACTTGACCACGCAGCCGCCCATACAAATCCTTGCGATCCTTGGCCAGCGGTCGCGGAATCAGCTCCAACGGGGCGCTGCCCTGCGCACTGTTGCGGGTTTCGCGAACAACGGTTAATAACGCCTCGGCGTCCTGTTTCAGTTGCCGGTGGGTGACCCCTTCGCACCGGCTCAGCTCCGCAACACTGGTTGGCTGATCCTGGGCGATGGCAATCAGCAGTGCATCCGACGCAATCCGCGATCGTGGAACGTTACGGGCACGCGCCTGCGCCTCCCGCCAGACGCAGAGCGCCTGCAAAATCTGTTGTTTGCCCCGACCCAGCCGCCAGGCGCCCCGCATCTTGAGGTAATAGAGTGCGGGATCGCGCCCCTTCTGGGCCTCTTCGATCAGCGCGTCGCACTCCTCTGCCGCCGCATGGGCCAGGCCTTTGGCCTGCAACTGCGCCGACTGGCGTTGATAGAGCGGCAACAGGCTATGGACATCCGCCGCCGCATACAACAGCTGTGATTCGGATAGCGGCCGTTGCAGCCAATTGGAACGGGTTTCCGACGCCGGCAGGGTCATATTCAGCTCGGTTTCCACAAGGCGCTGATGCCCAACGGACAGGCCCATGCCGAGAAATGCCGCCGCGATTTGGGTGTCGAACAGCGGCCTGGGTAACTCGCCCAGCAAACGCTGGAACACTTCCAGATCCTCACCACAGGCATGCAACACCTTGGTCACCCTGATGTCGGCAAGCAGTCGGGCCAGCGGCGAGAGATCCGTCACCGCCAAGGGGTCGACCAGCACCTCATGGCCGGGACTGGACACCTGAATCAGGCCCGCCACGGGATAAAAAGTATCGGTGCGGATGAATTCGGTATCGAGACCAATGGCCTCTTGCTGCTGCCAGACACTGACCCAATGGGCCAGCGCGTCGTTATCCTCGACTAGCGTGATGTTTAGATTATCCACAATCGGCAGTTATCCATGATGGCTGGTATCGGGAATGTCGGGTAGCGGGACTGATGTCTGTCTACACAAGCCCAGGTTCAGGCTAGGGGTTTGCGCCCCTGAAACGCGTGGGACAAAGTGCCGCCATCAATCAGGCCCAGCTCACCGCCCAAGGGGACGCCATGGGCGATCCGGGTGACGAGCACGTCGCGGCGTCTCAGCAGCTCAGCGATGTAATGGGCCGTGGCTTCACCCTCAACGGTAGGATTGGTGGCAAGCACGACTTCTTCCACCTGCAACCGGTCCACTAGATCCAGTAGGCGGTCCACGCCAATCTCTTCAGGCCCGACGCCGTCAATGGGAGACAGGTGTCCCATGAGCACGAAATAGCGCCCGCCAAAGGTTCCCGTCTGCTCAATGGCCATCACGTCCGAGGGGCTTTCCACCACGCAGAGGACTCGCGTCTCGCGCCGGGGATTGCTGCACAACCGGCACAGCTCGCCTTCGGCAAAGGTGTTGCAGTCACGGCAACGGCCCACGCCTTCCATTGCCGCACGCAAGGCATCGGACAGCGCGAGGCCTGCACCACGGTCCCGCTCGAGCAACTGCAGCGCCATCCGCTGGGCAGACTTGGGCCCAACGCCTGGAAGGCAACGTAAGGTCTCGATCAGACGATCGATCAGGGGACTCAGACTCATGAACTATGCGTACTCATGGACAACTGGAATAAACAGACAGCGGAACGCCAAACACCGCGCGACAGACCAGCGGACTCGCCCCCTGCCCCCAACGCGGCACTCCCGCCCTTAGAACGGCATTTTAAATCCAGGCGGCATGCCCATACCGGCGGTAATGCTGGCCATCTGCTGACGGTTGTTGTCCTCGATCCGGCGTACCGCATCGTTGACCGCCGCGGCAATCAGGTCTTCCAGCATTTCCTTCTCCTCTTGCAGCAGGGAAGGATCAATCGTGACTTTTTTCACGTCATGCCGGCCGTTCATGGTGATCTGCACCAGCCCCGCACCGGACTGACCGGTCACTTCGGCCTTGGCCAAATCTTCCTGGGCTTTCTGCAGTTGTTCCTGAATCTTCTGCGCCTGACGCATCAGGTCGTTCATTCCACCTTTCATGGCTTATCCTCACCCTTTAGCCAAATCTAACTTGTCATCAAAAACATCGTTAACCGGTAAATACGGTCTGGGCGCTGGTCACTTATACCGGTTGAATCGAGTCTTCCAGTACGACGGCGCCAAACGTCTGCATGAGCTCGGCCACATGCGGATCAGACTTAATGGCGGCAACCGCCTGTGCCTGGCGTTCCGCCTGTTGGCGACGTCGATGCTGAGCGGGACTCTCCCACTGCGGCTCGCCCACCTGAAACTCAATCTGAAAGGACCGGCCCAGGACCCGTTCAAGCGCCTGTGTGATGCGTTGGCGATGGCTCTGATTCAACAAATCATAGTGCCGCCCATCCATCACAAACACTAGCCGATCACCTGACATCTCGTGCAGTACGGCCTGCATGGCCAGGTTGAGCGTCAGTCCGGATAGTTCCAGACGCGGGAGAAATGCAACCCAGGACTCGTTCTGGGGCGACAGGCTCTCTGACGCAGGAACCGTCAGTAGAGGGCCCTGCTCCGATGGTGGACGCTGAGGAATGGCCCCTTCGTCGTCTTCCATGATCCCGTTGTCCGGGTCTGTCGTGGCATCCGGGGCCGATTGGGCGGCTGTATCCACCATGGAGTCAACAAACGCATCCATGAAGTACTCGCCTAATTCGGTCTCGTCGCCGCCGTCCATTTCCTCATCGGAATAGACCTCAAGAGGCGGTGCCTCCTCCATTTTCAGCGTTTTTTTTTGCGCACCGGACGAATCTTCCGTGGCCCAGGGCACGTCGTCGGGCTCCGGCGCCACGTCGGTGTTCTGGGCCCCCTCAAGCGTAACCATCGTGGTGTCGTTCAGGTCAATCCCACGATTGTCTTCGATCCCGCCGGACGCTTCTGTTACCTGCCCCGCCTCAACGGCCACAGGTTCTGGTGTCTCGGGCTTCCTAGTTTCATGGGATGGCGCCTGGGCGTTCAAAGCAACCGGCACCTCATCGGCAATTGGCGTCGATGAGCTGGCCACGGCAGGCGTGCTGTCAAGCCGCTCGGCACCTGTGGCAAGCGCCGCCTCCACCGCAGGCTCCATCAGGCCGTTCGAATCAATAGAATCACTGGTTGTCGTGCTGACGACGACTGCCGGCGCACTGCGGGAGGCCGAACCATTGGAGGCCAGCTCAACTTGTTCGGGTGCTGACTGTGCATTGGGAATAAATGCCAGCATGCGCAGCAGCGTCATCTCAAAACCGGTGCGGGGATCGGGCGCCAACGCCAGGTCCCGTCGCCCCTGAATGGCAATCTGGTAAAACAGCTGGACGTCCTCTGCCACCAGCTGTCCGGCCAGGCGCAGAATCTCCGCATGATCGCCCTGGCTGTTATCCTGTGCGCCCGGAACCGTTTGCTCCACTGCTACCCGATGCAGCGCCGAAGCCATGCTGTCCAGCGCGTGACTGTAGTCCGGGGAAAATTCAGAAAACTGCGCCACCTGCTCCAGCAGTGCGACCGCATCGCGGCGGGCAATGGCGTCCAATAGATGAAACACCTGCCCCTGATCCACCGTGCCCAGCATGGCGCTGACATCGGCGGTCCCCAGACGGCTGCCGCCAAAGGCGATCGCCTGATCGGTCAGGCTCAGCGCGTCCCGCATACTGCCGTCGGCTGCACGCGCCAACAGCCAGAGCGCCGGCTCTTCGAAAGCGATGGCTTCTTCCGTCAGGATGCGCTTGAGATGACCAACGATGCGCTCCGGCGACATGTTCTTCATGTTGAACTGCAGGCAGCGCGACAAAACGGTCACGGGCAGCTTCTGCGGATCCGTGGTAGCCAACAGGAACTTAACGTGGGGCGGCGGCTCCTCCAGAGTTTTCAGGAGCGCGTTAAAACTCGACGTGGACAGCATATGCACCTCGTCGATGAGGTACACCTTGAAGCGGCCACGGGTGGGCGCGTACTGGACGTTTTCCAGCAACTCCCGCATGTCTTCGACCTTGGTACGGGACGCCGCATCGATCTCAATCAGGTCGACGAAGCGGCCTTCGACGATCTCACGGCAGGCACCACAGGTTCCACAGGGCTTGGACGTGACGCCTGTTTCACAGTTGAGACACTTGGCAAAGATACGGGCCACAGTCGTTTTACCAACACCACGGGTGCCGGTAAACAGATAGGCATGATGCAGGCGGTCCTGGTCCAAGGCGTTGACCAACGCCTTCAGGACGTGCTCCTGCCCCACCATTTCAAGGAACGACTGCGGACGCCACTTGCGCGCCAGAACCTGATAACTCATTGCAAGACCTGATAAAACACAGATAGATGGACTGCGCCGGGTGAATTCGTAGGCAATCTAGGGATTCAGAGTTGATCTACGCATTAACAATAGCACGGCCTGAAACGATAGCATGATCTGGCAACGGCCGTCAGCTTATACGAGCCGCGAAGCATGGGATTAACAAAGGGATAGATCAAAATAGGGGGGATATTTGGAGGCGACTCCTGCCAGCCACACCCCGGCACCCAAATCGGCCGCTGTGGCTGCTCCCTTCCGGGCCTGACCAGGTTCACGGCTTATTGTTGCGGGGGGACCAACAGGAGCCACCATAACGCGGTGTCGCCTTGCAGAGCCAGAGCCTTTGCCCTACTGCCAAAGCGCGGCGGATCATAACAAAGAAGGCGAAGCTGTACAAGGATAAAACCGGCTTCAGGTCGCCGGATCCACCAGTCCGCCAATACTCTCATTGCGGCGAAACCAGCCTGCAATGCTGCAGCGGCTTTGCTGCGCCAGCGTCACCTCATGGGGGATCTGTTCGCTGAGAAAACAAACCAGTGTTCCAGCTTCCGGCACCACCTGCGCCACACAGTCCCGGCCCACCGGATCAAAAATGTTCAGGCAACCGCCATACTGTTCCTGCCAACCCGGATTCAGATAGCTCACCACCGAGACCACCCGGCTGGAACGGCCCTGAAAGGCATCCAGGTGCTTGCGATAAAATCCGCCGGCTTCATAAAGTGCAAAGTGCGCTTCGAAATCGAACAGGCCGAGGAAGAGCTCACGATTGATTTCCAGGCGCAGCTGTTCCATCAGCTCCAGGTAACGACACTGCGCCAAAGTGGACCCGTCCAGCCAAAAGGTCTTATCCCGCCGGATCAGATCGTTGCGATGATGATCCTGCTCCCGCCCAATGCCGGCACGCTGCAGCTCGTCTCGGGCCTGCAAGACCATGATTTCGCTGCGCAGTTGCTCAACCAGGGTGTCGCCAAGAAATCCAGGCACAACAACCCAACCCTGTTGCACCAACCCTTCCACCACCCGGGCACTGTCTTCGTTACCGGCTCGGGCACTCAGTGCGTCATCAACGCGCAGCTCCATCAGGGCGATTCCTCGTGGGTGTGAATCCGCGCAATATAAGGGGCTTTCCCGCCCGGACACAATATCGTTATTCCGTATGCAGCCGGCGTCACTCAGTCCGGGTCCAGGCGACATTGCAGCAAGCCGGTTTCCAGCTCATCCCAGTCAGCCGATGGCGCTGCCAGTAACTCGATACGACTGTCGGTGTTAACGGGTGCTGGCCCCTGTGTCAGTACGCCGTCGGCACCATTCAGCATCATCCAGCCCTGATCGGTGTGCAGGATTCCCTTCAGACGCTCAACCCCTGCTCCATGGCACCAATCGACAACACGCGCGGCGGCAAAGAGGATGTCCGGCTGGAAGATCCAGCCACAGCTTGCCATGCCCTCGCCTTGCCCCATCAGGCGCCGCCACGCCTGCCCCTCCGCCAAGGGGCTAACACCGGTGGTCAGGTCAAGCAATGGCAGGCCTGGCCCTTTTTGCCCCGCGAGGCCGGCATGAGCCAAGGGTGCGGTGGCGCGCCGGTCCCTACCATGGGGCAAGTCCAGCCAGGCCAGGGGCATCTCGCCATAGCTCAACCATCCGAGCTCCTGCTTGGGCGGATCAAATGCCTGCCCCCAGGCCAGAAATCGTTGGCGGTCCTGATCGTCACAGCAATCCGCTTTGTTGGCGAGGATGACATCGGCCAGGTTGGCCTGATCCTGAAAGCTTGTGTGGTTTAGATAGCGGGAGTCCGTGAGTTTACGCGGGTCCATCACGCAGATGGTCGCGCGCAGATCGAGAAGCTTCCTATATTGATAGCTTTGCAGTAGCGCCAGCACCTGGGCGGGATGTCCAAGACCGGTCGGCTCGATCAGCAAACGGTCCGGCCTCACCCGCCCGATAAGCGCATTCAGCCCCACTTGCATCGGCACGCCTGCCACACAGCAGAAACAGCCGCCCGCCACTTCGCGGATGGTCGCGCCCCGAGAGCGCAACAAAGCCCCGTCGATACCCACCTGGCCAAACTCGTTGACCAGCACCGCCCACTGCTCGCCCGGCGGTTTGCGCTGTAACAGACTCAGGATAGTGGTGGTTTTGCCACTCCCCAGAAAGCCTGTAATCAGGTTGGTAGGAACCCGTTGGGGCGGCATCGCCTGGTTCGAAAGAGTCTGATCGCCCTGTTGGTAGTCAGCCGGCGCGCTCATCAATATGCTTTACGCTTTGTTCGCTGGCCAGACTCCCTCTGAACTGCGTTACGGCGCACCGGAATCGGCGCCCGTTTTGGCGTGGCGCGGCGAGCGATTTCGGCACAGACCATGGCCGTCCCGACGCCGCAGGCTGCCAGCAAGACATAAAGTGACAAGATCTCAATAATGGTGCTCATAGTGGCCTCGCTTCGGACGGTCCATCCCTGGGTCGGCAGGAACCCTGTTTGGTACATGGTAGTGTCTGCCCCCTGGAGTTGTCCGATTACCTGACGAACATCCGGTGGCGCATACCTGTCAGGGGGGGTCCATTGTCAGGGACGTAAATGAATAATCACGCTTAGCTGGCGAAGTTAATTATATCTGCGCCCTTGAAATATGAGACAGTGCATCAATAACAGGGGTGCCAACATTTCGGGTGGATTGACTCGAACTGCATGTAACGCCGCTGGCGGGCCGAAGACGTTCCAATTCATTGGAGTCAGGGACGCGGAACATATCAGGAATTCACAAGACGGAAACAGCAATGATGAACAGTGATGCAACGCGGATCAGTGCCATACTTGAAAAGTTCCAGAATGAGCTTTTGGATCAATGGATTCGGGATCTCAAAGAACACGCCATCCGTTTAAGCTCGAACGCGGAACAGGCTCTGCGTGAATCCTGCTCCCAATTCCTTCGATTGCTGATCAAGGCGATCCGTACTGGTGGCCTCGACAACATCGACAGCAACGAATGGGCCGATGTTCGCCATCTGGCGTCTGAAATTTCCCGGGCGCGTGCCAAGGAAGGTTCCACGCCAACCGAAACCGCGCTGTTCATCTTCTCCCTCAAGCAACCCTTGTTCGCCTGCCTGCGCCTGGATCTTGAGGGCCAGCCGGAGGCCCTGGCGGCCGACACCTGGGCAGCCAGCTTGCTGCTGGACCGCCTGGGTCTCTACACGATCGAAGTATTCCAGCGCAGCCGGGAACAGATCATCGCCCGCCAGCAACAGGAAATGCTGGAACTCTCCACGCCGGTGGTCAAACTCTGGCAGAACATCCTGGCCCTGCCCCTGATCGGCACACTGGACAGCGCCCGCACCCAAATCGTCATGGAGAGCCTGCTCGAGAAGATCGTCGAGACCGGCGCGGACATCGCAATCATCGACATCAGCGGCGTACCCATGGTGGACACCCTGGTGGCGCAACATCTGTTGAAAACGGTTTCCGCCACCCGTCTGATGGGCGCCGACTGTATTATTAGCGGCATTCGCCCGCAGATCGCCCAGACCATCGTCCAACTGGGCGTGAACCTGGAAGACGTTGTGACCAAAGCCACTCTGGCGGACGCGTTTCTCGTTGCCCTCGAACGCTCAGGGAATCAGGTTTCCACACATGTCAAACCGGGTCTGGGGGCGTAATGGACCGTATTCCTATTCTTCGGATGGGCAACCTGCTGCTGGTTACCATCCAGGTCGACATGCACGACCAGTTGGCCATGACCCTGCAGGACGACTTGGCCCAACGCATCGTCAAGGAACGCGCGAAAGGCGTGCTCATTGATATCTCCGCACTCGACGTGGTGGACTCCTTCATCGGGCGCATGATCAGCAATACGGCGGCAATTGCTCGCATTCTGGATGCCACGACCGTTGTCGTCGGCATGCAACCCGCCGTCGCCATTACGCTGGTGGAGCTGGGGTTAACCTTGGACGGCGTCCGTACGGCGCTGAATGTGGAAAAAGGTATCGCCCTGCTGGGAGCGCGCGTCGGATCCTGATCCGCGCTTCCCATGAGGCTCTTTCTGGACGCACACAATCCTATGATGATGGGCAGTTTGGCTCAAGGAGACGCAGTCGAGGTTTACCCACTGCGTTCCGATGAAGACGTGGTACGGATACGCAAGATCGTGCGCGACTACACAGTTCGAATTGGCATGAGCCTGGTCGACCAAACCAAAACGATCACCGCCGCCAGCGAACTGGCAAGGAACACCCTGCGGTACGGGGGCGGCGGCGATGCTCGGATCGAGCAGGTTCAGGAGGGTGCGCGCCAAGGCGTGCGAATCAGCTTTATTGACCAGGGACCTGGCATTGCCGACGTCGCCCTGGCACTGACCGATGGTTATACAACTGGCGGCGGACTTGGCCTCGGGCTGGGCGGCACCAAGCGTCTGACCGACGAAATGACCATTGATTCGGCTCCCGGACGGGGCACCACCGTGACCATGACCAAGTGGCGGAACCGTTAGGCCGCTTGTGCTCACCTGCGCACAAGCACCTCGCTAAGCGGCAAATTCAACGACAAAGCGATGGCCATCTGGATGGTCAAAAGGAAGTTGCGACTTTATGTGCCCGGCACAGCAGTTTATCGCGATCGTTCACCCCAGCGACATTGCCATGGCGCGCCGCTGCGGCAGCCAGTTGGCCTCCGAGATGGGTTTCGATGAAACCACCTCGGGCAGGCTTGCTCTCGTCATCACCGAGGCTGCCACCAACATTCTCAAGCATGCAGGCGAAGGCTCCATTCTGTTGGCGCCGAGACCTGGAAAAACATCGGGGCTGATCGAGATCCTCGCCCTCGACAAGGGACCGGGCATGACCGACATGGGCAACAGCCTGCGCGATGGCATCTCCACCACGGGGACATCCGGTACCGGGCTGGGCGCTATGAAGCGCCAGGCCAACCAGTTCGATGCCTACACTCAGCCCGGGCGTGGCACGGGTATTTACATGGCGGTTCATCCAACGGCTTATCAGCCGCCAACCGGCGCTGTGGAATATGGTGCCGTTTGCCTGCCCATGCCCCATCAGGAAGTCTGTGGTGATGGCTGGGCGGCGGACGTGCAGGACCAACGGGCACTGTTTCTGGTGGTGGATGGGCTGGGCCACGGACCGGAAGCCGCTCGTGCATCCCGTGCCGCCGAGGCGGTGCTGGCAGACTGCAACAGATTAACGCCCCAGCAGATCGTCGAGATGGCCCACGCACGCTTACGAGACACGCGCGGCGCGGCACTGGCGGTGGCCGCTCTCGATTATGACTCACGCCAAATCACGTTTGCGGGGGTCGGCAACATCACGGCGTCCCTGCGCGGCGGGCCTGGTTCCGATGCGCCCCTGCGCAAGCATCTGGTCTCCCACAATGGCATCGTGGGACACAACGTGCGGCGGGTTCAGGAGTTCCCGTTCTCCTGGGAGCCCGGCCAACTCTGCGTGATGCACTCCGATGGTCTGGGAACCCAGTGGGACCTGGAAAACTACCCCGCGTTGAATGCCTGCCATCCGACCTTGATCGCGGGAATACTTTACCGGGACTTCAACCGTGGCCGCGACGACGTCACGGTTCTGGTGGCCCGGCACTAACAGGCAGGAACCGATGAGCCAGCGCATTCTGAATCTTGATTTGAAACAAGGCGCGGACCTGGCGGTCGTCCGACAACGAACCCGCTTGGTCGCAGCTGCCCTGGCCTTCAGTGCCCAGGATCAAACGCGCATTGCGGTCGCGGTTTCCGAGGTTGCCCGAGAGGCCTTCAATCGGGGGGGCGCCGCCAGTGTCGAGTTCCGGCTGAACACCCAGTTGCCGCAGCCCCTGCTGATCATCGAGGTACAAAGCCGTCCCTCGCGGTACAAGGCCTCTCAGGTGCCCCAACCGCCTGTGCAAGCAGAGCTTGGATTGACGTCCAGCAACGCCGTTAACGAATTGGTCGCGGCACGGCGCCTGATGGACGATGTGATTGTCGAGCAACTCGACGATCGGCATCGCAAGATTCTTCTTCATAAATTTGTCTCCCCAACCGTCGATCTTCGCACCGAGGCCCTGCGGCGACTGGAGGCGACCCTGGCGCAGGATGCCGAGGCGAAAGCACTGCAGGACAGCACGCTGCAGGAGTTGCAGGTACAGAACCAGGAACTGCTCCAGGCGCTGGCGGAATTGCGTACCCGCCAGGAACAGCTATCCGCACTGACCGCCGAACTGGAGGATACCAACCGCGGCGTGGTTGCCCTGTATGCGGAACTTGAGGAAAAGGCGGACGCATTGCGTCGCGCCGACGAAATGAAGTCCCGCTTTCTGTCCAACACCAGCCATGAGCTGCGCACCCCCTTGGGTTCCATCCAGGCGTTGTGCCAACTCCTGCTGCAACGCGTTGACGGCGAACTCACACCGGAACAGGAAAAACAGGTTCAGTTCATCAGCTCGGCGACCGCCGGCCTATCAGAACTGGTCAACGACCTCCTGGACCTAGCCAAGATCGAAGCTGGCAAGGTGGAGGTGTATCCATCCAGTTTCCGCATCAGCGATCTGTTCAGCACGCTGCGCGGCATTCTCCGCCCACTCTGTCAGGACCAGTCGGTAGAACTTGTCTTCGACGAGCCGCACGAGAGCCTGTTGCTGCACTCGGACGAAGGCAAGGTGGCACAGATCATTCGCAATTTCGTCGCCAACTCCCTCAAGTTCACCGAGCAAGGCTCGGTCCGGGTGTTTGCCGAACTTGAAGATGACCAGCAGCATTTGCGAATCTCGGTTGCCGATACCGGCATAGGCATACGATCCGAACACCTGGAACTGATCTTCGAAGAATTTTCCCAGATCGAAAACCACCTGCAAAAGCGCGCCAAGGGAACCGGTCTGGGCCTGCCCCTCTGTCGCAAGCTCGCCACCCTGCTCGGCGGGCGGGTGGACGTCGAGAGTACCCCAGGGGAAGGCTCCCTGTTTTCGCTGCTCCTGCCGTGCTCTGCACCCGAGGATTCACAATCCGACGAGCCAAGGATTCAGGCTTCGGCCGCAGCTGCGATCGTCTCGGCCTTCACCGCCGAGCGCTCCGCCTCTACAAGGCCGGGCCCGACCTCGAAACCTAAAGCCTCCGACCTATGCCAAACGCCTGCGGGCTGAGAACTGGAGTGACATCATGCTACGTTCCCCACAACTCATTCTGAACGTTGACGACAACGACGGTGCTCGCTACGCAAAGACGCGCATACTCAAGCTTGCCGGGTTTGATGTCATCGAAGCCGCAACTGGTACGGACGCGCTGCAAACCGTGCGGGAACAGATGCCCGATCTCGTCTTGCTGGACGTGAAACTGCCCGACATCAATGGCCTGGAAGTCTGTCGCCAGATCAAAGCCGATCCGGCCACGGCCTCCATCCTGGTGCTGCAGACGTCCGCCTCGCTGATCGGCCGAGCCGACCGGATCCGCGGCCTGGAAGGCGGTGCCGACAGCTACCTGGTCGCTCCCATCGAAACCGAGGAATTGCTCGCCTCCATCAATGCCCTGCTGCGCTTGCACCGCGCCCAACACCGGCTTGCGGAAAGCGAGGAACGCTTTCGCCAGATGGCGGAAAACATCGACGACATTTTCTGGATCTTCAGCCCGCCCCGGAATAGCCTTCTGTACGTGAGCCCGGCCTATGAAACCCTGTGGGGAACCAGCGTCGAGGCCTTGCGCAAGGATTTCATGTGCTGGCTGGATCAGGTGCATCAGGACGACCGCCCCCGGGTCGCCACGGCGTTCCAGCAATTGCTGCAATACCAGCCCTACGACGAGGAGTACCGGGTGGTTCGCGCCGATGGGACGACCCACTGGGTGCGTGACCGTGGCTTTCCCGTCCGCAATGCCGCCAACGCCTTCTATCGCGTGGCCAGGATCACCAGCGATATCTCCGCCAAGAAAGGTGCCGAGGAGCGGACGCTGCACCTATCGCTGCACGACAGTCTCACGGGCCTGCCAAACCGCAGCATGTTTCATAAGGAGCTGCGCCAGGCCATCAAGGATGCCAAGGCGCGCCGCACCCAGGTGGAAGTCCTCCTGATCGACCTGGATCACTTCAAGGACATCAACGACACCCTGGGCCACCACATGGGCGACGCCTTCCTGCAGACAGTTTCTGCGCGGCTGCGCGGCTCGGTCCGCCAGACCGATCTGGTGGCCCGCCTCGGCGGCGACGAGTTCGCCATCATCTGTAAGGGACTGGACCGGGGAACTGACGCGGAGCAACTGGCGGAGAAGCTGATTCAAGAACTGTCGCGCCCGTTCGAGATCGACGGACACGATATTGTGGCGGGCGCCAGCATCGGCGTGACCGTCTATCCGACCGATGCGGAAGATCCGGACCAGCTCCTGAAGAATGCGGATCTGGCCATGTACCGCGCCAAGAACAGCGGCCGCAGCACCTACCAGCTGTACACCGCCGAACTGGACGCCGCGGTCAAGCGGCGCCGGGCAATCGAGGCCGGGCTGCGCCGCGCCCTAACCCAGGACCAGCTTTCGCTCTGTTATCAACCCCAGATCGATCTGAAAACCGGTCAGCTCAGCGGCATTGAGGCGCTTTTACGCTGGCACGACTGTCCCATTCCGGACTTGAGCAGCGGCGAGATGATCACCATCGCCGATGAAACCGGCCTGATCGCCGCCGTGGGTGAATGGACTCTGCGCAAGGCCTGTGGTCAGGCCAAGCAATGGCAGGAAATGGGTGCCACCGGATTGCGGGTCGCGGTCAACCTGTCCTCCCGCCAGTTGCGCTACCCCAGCTTCCTGAAGGTGGTGCGCCAGATCCTGAGCGATTTCGATCTTGATCCCGCTTATCTGGAGCTTGAGATCACCGAACGCTCCCTCATGGAAAACAACCAGAGCAACATCGACTCGCTGCGCCAGCTCAATGATTCCGGCGTGGCGATCTCCGTCGATGATTTCGGCACCGGGTTTTCGTCCCTGAGCTACCTCAAACATTTCCCCGTGAACGCGCTCAAGATCGACCGCCTGTTTGTCCGCTCCCTGCCCCACAATGCGCAGGATTCGGCGATTGCCGGCGCCATCATCGGCCTGGGCCACAGTCTCAACATGAAAGTCATCGCCGAAGGCATCGAAAGCCAGGACCAGGCTGAATACCTGGCGTCGCTGGGCTGCGATTGCGGCCAGGGATATTACTTTTCACCGCCCTTAACCGCGGAAGAGCTCACTGCGCGTTATCTGGCGAAATGCTCGGCCGGGCAGGATGCCGTTCCGAGCGACGCGCTTGCAACGACCGCCGCCATCGCAAACCGTTAACAACAGGTCTTGCCGGCACAGGGGGCATGAGCACCCTTTATCAACCGACACAAGGCGGAATCTTCATCAGATAGGGGGCCGCCACATAGAGCACGCCGATAGCGGCCAGAAGATTCACCAGAACCATCACTGTTGCGGTGAAATAGTCGCGCTCGGCCTTCAGGGCTCCTGGAGCCTCATCACGCGCTCCATCTGCAGTATTCGCCTCGTCCCAGCTCCCTTCTCGCGAACTGGATGGGCCGACCGCCACCAGTCTCCAGGCGGGATAGGTGAGCACTCCCAGCACCAGCAGTGTGAGCCCCATGGCCAGCCATAGCACCAGATGAATGAGATTCCAATCCATCAGCGTCCAGTTCCCCAGTCCCACCGCGCAGCCCAGCGAAAGAAAGCCATAGCAAAACAGAAAGAACAGCGACCACACCAGCAAGCCTGAACTCATGGCAATCAGGCTGTGGCGTCTGGCAAATTTGCGCATTGGAATCTCCCTTACTGGACGTGCCTAGACCGCTCGCGACAGCAGATGAACCAGGGCAAAGCCGATCACCCATTGCCCTACCATGTATTGCCAGAACAGCAGGCAGTTCTCCACTTCCGTGGTACGCTCGGTGTCCACGTAACCACGTAGGCTGCGCGCCAGGGTGAAGCCGTTCATGAGCATGGCGATCAGCAGATGAATCAGATGGCACCCCACAATTGCGAACACAATCGCGCCGTAGGCGTGTTCGCTGGGGCTATAGGGAAACTGGCGCAGCATCCAGGCCTGGCACAGGGCATAACCCAGCGCTAAGACCAATCCCAAGCCGAAACCCCAACGCAGATGCTGGATTCTCCCTCTGCGATTCGCCGCACGTGCCCAGGCCATGGCCGCGCTGCTCGCCAGCAACAAGCCAAGCCCAATCGTCGGTATCAGTAGCGGTTCCGTCCCGAAGCCGCGTGGCGGCCACTGCTCCGCCACGGTCCAGAGAAACAGATACCCAAACAACAGGGAGCCGTAAAGCGAGGCATCGGCGAGTAAGGTCAACATCAACCCCCACCAACCCGGCCCCTTTTGTATGCGGGCCTGGGTCGGCAACATCAGGCCGTGGCCGGCATCGATCTGCGCGGGCGCCCGGTCTGTCTCATTACGCCAGAACCAGAGCAGGAACAAGGGAATGAGGACCACCAGTGCCCCGAGCGACAGCCAGTACCACTTCACCAGCAAACCAGTGAACAGGAATGCGGTCACCACACCCAGGATCAGCGGCAGATAGGTATTCTGTGGCAAATGCACCACGCATTCGGGCTTGCTATCCAGCACGCCGCCGAAGAAGGTCTGCCTCGCCTCGTAATCCGGATTGGCTAGGTACCCCTGCCCCTGGTCCATATAAGTGGCAAGCTCAGGGTTGTGCCACAGCGGATAGCGTTCGGTGAGCCGCGGAATGCTGATGAAGTTATAGGCCGGCGCCGGCATCCGCAGCGTCCATTCCAGGCTGCCGGCCCGCCAGGGATTCGCCTGCCCTGGACGTCCATGGCGATAATGCAGGTAGCAGTCGATGGCGAACGCCGCCACGCCGGCCGCCATCAGAAAACCGCCAACCGTCGACACCAGATTGAGAATCTCCCACCCCAGCCCTTCCGGATAGGTGTAGACCCGCCGCACCATGCCCACCATCCCCGTCAGGTGCATGGGCAGGAAGGTCACGTTGAAGCCGATAAACAACAGCCAAAATGCCAGCCGCCCGAACAGCTCCGAGTAATCCCGGCCTGAAAACAGGGGGAGCCAGTAATAAAGCCCCGCGAACAAGGGAAACACCATGCCGCCGACCAGCACATAATGCAGATGCGCCACCACGAAATGGGTGTCGTGCACCTGCCAGTCGAAACTGGCCATGGCCAGCATCACGCCGGTCAACCCACCCAACACGAAGATGAAGAGAAAGCCAAAGAAGAACAGGGTCGGCACATTGAACACCGGGCGTCCGAGCCAGAGCGTGGCGATCCAGGAAAACACCTGGATTCCGGTCGGAATCGCCACCAGCATGCTGGCGCCCGCAAAGAACCCCTGGGCCACAAAGGGAATGCCCACCGTGAACATGTGGTGGGCCCAGATCATGAAGCTGATAAATCCAGTGCCGATCACCGCCAGCACCACCCAGGTATAGCCCACCACCGGGCGCTGGGCGATGGTGGCGATCATGGTGGTGATAATGCCCGCCGCCGGTAGGAAAATGATGTACACCTCCGGATGACCGAACAGCCAGAACAGATGCTGCCAGAGCAAGGAGTTGCCGCCCCGGTCACCGGCGAAGAATGGCCAGTCGAAGGCCCGCTCCAGTTCCAGCAAAATGCTGCCCAAAATCAGCGGGGGGAAACCGAGAATGATCATGAAGCCGGTAATCAGCATGTACCAGGCAAACAGCGGCATCCGCTGGATCGACATACCGGGTGCACGGCACTTGAAGATGGTGGCGACCAGCTCAACGCCGGCGGACACGGCGGAAATTTCCACGAAGGTGATGCCCAGCAGCCAAAAGTCGGAGTTCAGGCCGGGCGTATAGGTGCTGCTGGACAAGGGTGCGTACATGAACCAGCCGGCGTCGGGCGCGGCGCCAATCAGCAGGCTGGAATATAGGAAAATACCCCCGAACAGGTAACACCAGTAGCCATAGGCACTGAGCCGGGGAAACAGCATGTCCCGCGAGCCAATCATCTTGGGCAGCAGATAGAAGGCAATTCCCTCCAGGATTGGCACCGCAAACAGGAACATCATGGTGGTGCCATGGAGGGTAAACAGCTGGTTGTAAACCTCTGGCGTGACGAAGTCGTTATTGGGGACGGCCAGCTGGGTACGGATCAGCATGGCCTCGATGCCACCAATCAGAAAGAACACGAAGCCGGTGATGATAAACCGCAGCCCTAGGGTGCTGTGATTGACGGCACTCAGCTGGCGCAGGCCCGGCGCGGTACCCCAAATTTGAGTAAAGCGCCGGTGGAGCCTCTCGGCCTGAGCCGGGCTCCTTGGTTCAGAAGGTTCCGATACTTCCCTGGTGGTCACCAATCAGCCTCCCTAGCTGCTGTCCTTGACGAGATTCTGGTCTGTTCGTTCACTGCAGATGGGCAAGATAGGCAGCCAATGCCCGCCGGCTTGGCTCGTCCAGGCGAGATAAATCCGGCATCTGGACCTGCACATCCGTTTTCCGATGATGGGGCAACCAGGCGGTCAGGTTGGCCGCGTCGATCTTGGTAATGGTGCCCGCGCCCAGTCGGTGCCGGCTGGCAATGTGGGTCAGATCCGGCCCGGGCCTCTCGTTCGCCTGGGCTGCACCGTTCACACTGCCCCCTGCGGCGGTATCCCGCACCTGGTGACAATGCCCGCACTTGGCCGCAAACAAGCGCTGCCCCTGCTTTTGCAACTCGGATTCCGGCGCCCGCGCCGGCTGGCGCTGCGCCGCCAGCCAGTCTTCAAACTCGTCCGGCGCCTGGGCAATCACCTGAAAGACCATATGGGCATGGCGCAACCCGCAAAACTCGGCGCACTGGCCGCGGAACACGCCTGGTTCATCCGCCTGAATCCGCAGTCGATTCACCCGGTCGGGAAACACATCCATTTTTCCCGCCAGGCTCGGCACCCAGAAGCTATGGATCACATCACGGCTGCGCAGGATCAGCTCGACCGGCTGGCCCGCCGGAATCCGCAGCTCGTTGGCAATCGCGAAAGCCCCCTGCCCGCCTGCATTGGGATAGCGCACGTCCCACCAGAACTGATTGCCGATGACCTCGATCCGATAGGCATCCTCAAGCGGCGCAGACCAGCGATAGCCCGCTTTCACGCCGTAGAACAGCAACGGCGTGAGGGTCAGCAGGGGCAACACCAGACCGCCGGCGAGAATGAGTGGCGTGGCCCGCACGTTCGGGCGCTTGTCCGGATTGCGAAACACCACATAAAAGGCGAGTACCATCACCAGCCCGAAGATCGCGCAACCGCCCCAGAACATACCCCACCAGATGTTGGCGATATCCCCGGCGGCCGGACCGCGGGGCGCAAGCATGGACTGCTCTCCGCCACAGCCGGCAACGACGCCACCAAGCAACAACAGCCAAGCGCGGCCAAGCTCCGGGAACTTCCCTTTCATGCAATTCCAGCTCCGCTCAATCCCTCTAGGGGCGACTCTTCGTTCACCGCAATCCAGTCACACCACAATTATGTCCTTCACAACGATCCGGTCCTTCGTCGCAGGCCTACAGACCTTGCGTTGCTAGTCGGCCATCCCTAGCTTTGATGTGAGACCCAGTTCCATTAAAGGGGCGAATGCCACAAAGACAAAGGCGCGGCGACGATGGCTGGTGAAGTGGAAGGAGCGGTTTGAATGCCCTGGATGGTTGCAGTCCACATCATTTTTATCCTGAGTTGGTCTGCCGGGCTGCTCGGGCTGGTTTATCTGCTCGCCGTGCGCAAAAAGGAGGGTCCGGCGGCGGAGATGGAATTTCTGGAGCGGCTGGAACGTAAGCTGTATCTGCGGATTGCCACGCCGGCGGCGGTTCTCGCCGTGGCGTCCGGCCTCTGGCTGATGGCAACCCGAGGATTCGACGGCGGCTGGATGCTGATCAAGCTGGCGCTGGTGTTCGTCATGGTGCTGGGCCACGTCTACAGCGGCAAGCTGCTCAAGGACTATTGGCGCGGCCGTACCCGCCACCGCCGCTTGTTCTACCACAGCTACAACGGCATTCAGATGCTGACCATCACCGCCATCATCTATCTGGTGGTCAGCAAATCCTTCTGACGGGTTTCAGTCGAGATCACGCTTTTCGTCACCCGGCGAAACACCGATGCCGTGCTCGAACACCAGCGATCCGCCCAGCCAACCGGCCAGGCCCACCACCACGAAGTTGAGCAAGCTGAACGCCAGCCCCCAGGGCAACAGCGATGCCACCGGATCCCCCCAGCGCCACACCAGCATTGCCCCCACGACTGCCCCCGCCATGATGCCAGACATAAACTGCATCCAGCTGCCTACGAACTTGCGGATCTTTGGCGTCAGCAAAAAATCCAGCGTACCGGCCAGCGCCGCCACCACGCCGGTCACGAAAGCGGCGATGATTAGCCAATAGGAGACTTGCGCCCAGAACGCCTGTTTCGTCCAGAGGTAGGCGAGATCGGTCGCGACCAGGGTAACCAGGAATGTAATAGGAAAGTTCACCAGCATGGGGTGTAGCGGATGCCCGGCAATGGCGATCGTACTGCCGGTGCCCTTGGGTTTTGCCATAAAGCCTCCTTGGCATGGAAAAGACGAAAGGTCGTATACGGCAAGTATAAAGAGGAGGCCGCGCGCACCGGCGTGGCGACCATTTAGCCGACGGCAACCCAGTCAGGATAGACGCGCCCGGATGAAGCCGGGCGCTGAGCAATTTCAACTACGAACGCGGGAGTCGTTGAGAGCTGAAGCCGTGACAGGCTGGGCCGCATTCCCCTGGGCCAATCGCTCCACAGCCTCACCGCCCTGCTGGGCCAGTTCCGCTAGACGGTCGATCTGGGCGTCGAGCTTGGGCAATGCTTCGCGCCGGTAGCGGGAGACCTCGTCAATGGCACCGATGACATCGGTGAATGCCTGTTCCAGCTTCTCCATGTCCAGCACCGTGGAGGACGCCCGGGTTTGGATTTCCACGCCCTGGCTTCGCAACGCCTGGGCGGTTCCAGCGATTAGATCCGAGGTCGTGGTGTTGAGCGCTTCCACCCGGTCCAGCACCAAACGCTGATTGGCCAGCGCCAGGGCTACGACCACGGCCACGTTCAGGGCCGACACCGTCACATTGATCGCCCGGTCCACGCCGCGCATCAGTTCCCGGTTATTACGGATCACCACTTCCAGCGCCAACACACCCTGCTGACTCACCGCCAGTTGCTGCTGCAAATCGACAATGCGCTGGCGCAAGGGAAACAGCAGCTCTTCCTCCACGAACCGCCGCTTGTCCGCCTCGGCTGGAAGGTCGTTCACGGCACTGCGCAGGCGCTGGTCGATCAGGCGACCCAACTCGATCTGGCGGCGCAACTGGTCCAGCAGTCCGCGCAGGGCCTCCTGATCGTCCGCCAGGGTCAGGTTGTCACGCCGCAGCATTTCCCGCCCGGATTCCAGATCGGCAATGATGGCGTCCAGCGCCTCCTGGGAGGTCTCGAACTTGTGAAAATACTTTTCCAGGCGGTTGCCCATGCCCGGAATAAAGGACAACACACGGGCCAGCCCGCCGTTCTGCAGGTTCTGCCGGTTCGGATCAAGATCCTGCATTTTGCCGCGCAGGCTTAACAGCGCCTTGGCCACCGGTCCGCCCTCGTCGCCCTGATGGGCCAGCTTACGAATGGGCGCTTGCAGCATGGCGCTGCGATGAGCGGCCTGACGCTGGACCTCCACGCCCATGCCGTCCACCGCTTGGCGTTGCCGATTGGCCGAACCATCGGCGGAACTGTTGAGAACATCGCGGACGAAGGTGTCCGCCAACGCCTCAAGTTCCGAATCCACCTCGGCTGCAGGCTGCAGCTTCTGTTCAACCTCGCGGGCAATGTCCTCCACCGGCGGCAATGACAGGCTCAGTGGCGAGGGGCCAGCATCGTTGGTGGCCGTGGGTTTCGAAGTCTCGGTCATAATGCTCCCTTCCTGTGTCCATAGAGTTCCGCTTTATCAATCAAGCGCCGCAAATCGGCCAACGCCACCTCCGCCGCCTGGGCCGCCTGCGGCCGTTCGGTTTCGACCCGGGCCACCGCCACCGCGGCGTCATCCAGCGCTGTCAGCGCCGCTTCATTGCGGGCCATCAGCTCCCGCAGACGCCGCTCGG
>JAEZAA010000287.1 GCA_023430625.1 Pseudomonadota bacterium | reverse complement strand
GCCCGGTACAGGTGCATGAACCCATCCACCAGCATTTCGCTACAGCCATAGAGGCCCTGCTCAAAGGAGGTCTGATCTCCAACTTTAGTAACCACTGGATACCGGGATTCAATGTCTAGATCTGCGCAGATTCTGCGATACAGCGCATTGTTGGTGTGGCGGAGGATGGTGCTATACACCAACGCGCTGCCCAGCGATCCGATGCCGATCTGCAAGGTGCCGCCATCGCGGATCAGGGTGCTGGCATACAAACCAATCAGGTGCTCGGCCGGCGATATCGCCATGTTGGGCACGCTGAACAGTGGGTAATCCAGCTTCACGCTGTCGATGATCATGTCGAAGTTGTCCGCCGGCACCATGGCGTCGTTGACCATGAATGGCAATTGCCGATTCACCTCCCCGATCACCGCGACCGCGCGCCCCTGCGCCGCCTGGTCCCGCAGCAATGGCATCATGTCGAGGGCGAGGTCGGGATTGCAGCTCAGGCTATACCAAGTCTTGCCGTCGATTTCCCGCTTCGCGACCATCTGCGCCACCACGTTGACGCCATTGTCGATCAGGTCGCGGACGGCGTAGGTGTAGTTACTGCACACATAATTTTGCTGCTGAACGGGATCATTCAGAAAATCGCCGGCCTTGAAGAAAAATTCCGAAACCCGGATGTTGGCCGGCAGCTGCTTGCGCCGCAGATCCGTCACATAATCCAGCTCGGGGACGTCGCCAAACACCCGCTCAACGAAAGGCCCCAGGAACTTGCGTTCCAGCTTGCTGGTGCCACCGGGCTTTTCCAGGGAAATGGCGGTCTGGATATGTAGCTGGACATTCGGATCCCGCTTGGCGCGCTGATACAGTGCATTGACGAATCGCACCGGCTTGCCCAGCCCCAGGGGAATCCCCAGATTGATCACCGGGCCCACCCGCTTGATCAAGTCGTCCACGCACAGGTCTAGGTTTTTATAGGGACGCACCGGACTCACGATCGCTTTCTCCCAACGGCTGTAGACGCAACAAAGTCTAATGTTCATTCACGCAGCCGAAAATTCGGCCTCGCGAGCACGGCAGGTACAACCAACGCGGGCACAACCAAAGCAGTTACGGTTAAGACGGTATGAGCAGATGCAGCTGCGAAGCAAAAGCTTACTTCACAGCAGCGGATTCATCCTAACCGATCAGGAGGACGAGAGAAACCAGGCAGAGGGAGCCAGCCAGGGAGTTGTAGTGAGGAGCGTGAAAACAAAGGTATAACCAAGTATCTGTGGAGCGGCACAGCTATCAGAAGCGGTAGGTCAGACTGACCATGACATCCTCATCGTTCATGCGCACGTCATATTCCGACGCCCGCAAGGCGTCGGCAAAGGTCACCTCCTGCTTTTCTTCCTGAGTGGTATCGATGCCTGTCAGGTTCTTGAGCCAGCGGCCGCCGACCATCGTCAGCAGACGCTGGGCCGAACGGCGGGTCGGTGCGGCTTCCGGCACCGTATTGGTATTGTCGGCGCCGATCTGGGCAGTTGAGATCTCATCCAGATAGTCGTTTACTTCGCCGGCCTGAACCGGAGCAAGCGCCGGCACCAGACAGAGCGCACAGGTCATCAACAGGATTTGACGATACTTCATGTCAGCGTTCCTCACCCGACCGGTCCCGGTGGGGCCGTAAGCCTCACCGATACCCATAGGTGTAATCCGTAATTTGTTTTCTGAACAAACTATAGACGAGCATTTTCAGGTGGAGTGTGAAGAGATCGGCAAACAAGCAGCACTGGAACCAAACGACACAATTCGCTACAAGCGCGGCCGATACAGGCCTGTTTCTGTTACAGCCAGACATAAAAAAAGAGAGACTTTGTCTCTCTTTTTCAACGGTGCCGACACGGGACTAATCGGAGCGGTTTACCAGCCAGTCGACACTGGCCTGCCACATATGCTCAGGCGCACGAGAGCCGGCAAAGACACCGGCGTGGCCACCCGGCATGACCTGCACGCTCTTGTCCTGGGACGAGACAATATCCAGCACCTTGCGCACGGCCCGAATGCTCACCAGGTGATCCGTGTCACCGGCAAAGGCCAGAATCGAACATTGGATATTTTCGAACAGCGTCGGCTGCCCCCTCAGGCGCATGCGCCCTTTCGCCATCTGGTTGTTCAGCATCAGCCGAACCAGCATGCCCTTCACGGTTTCACCCGGATAATCGACCATGTCGTCGAACCAGGAGCTGACCGTGGTGTGTTCCTGCAGGAATTCTCGGTCCCACAGATTCAGCAGCAGGTCCCGGTAACTGGTCAGGCTCGCCACCGGATTCGTCAGCTTGAACAGGGTCGAATTCATCCAGCCCGGAATATGCAGATATTTGGCGGGCAGATCCATCAGGGACACATTCAGCCGTTGCGACAGCCAACGCGCTGGTCCACCGACCGCGGAGAAAATGCGCCCGGCGACACCGCTCTGGTGCATGTCGACCGGTGTGGCGACGGTAATGAGGTTACGGATGGCACCTTCCCGGGCGGTGGCCGCATACATCAAGGCCAGCAGACCGCCCATGCAATAGGCAAAGAGAGAGACTTCGGATTGCCCGCTGTGGGCGCGCACCTGGGCAATGGCACCTGGCATCCAGTCCAGCACATAGGACTCCAGGGACAGATCCGCATGGTCATCGGTGACGGTACCCCAGTCGATCAGGTACACATCAAACCCATGGGCCAGGAGAAAACGCACCAGCGAGCGCTGCGGCAACAGGTCAAAGATCATGGACGTAGCCGCCAGCGGCGGTACCAGGACCACGGGCACCCGGTGGCGCTGGCGGGACACTGGAATCCGGCGGTCGCCGATGCGGATCTCCGACTCCACCAGCGGCGGATAATGGCGCACCGACATAATGCCATCGCGATAAATTTCATCGAAGGGTGTCAGATCGGACACAATCAGGCCGTCGGCATAAAACCGTCGCTCAATCGCGTGCGCCATAAAGCGAAAGGCCTTATCCGTGAGTTTCAGATCCGTTGGCTGCTTCGCTGTCATAGCTGTCTATCTCTCCCCGGCACCGCGTGATTCATCTGCACATTGCCGCCAGTATAGCCGACATTGCCCTCGTCGCCGATCCGCCTCTCCCCAAGACGCCTCCCTGGATTCGACTGAAGATATTGCAAACCTGTTTGGGGGCAGCCGGGGCACATCAGGGCGCTCGCATTACAATAAACCCAAATGCACATCCTATTTCTGCTGGAGTCGGCCCCATTTCACGCATGTGCCAGCGGATCGAAGTCGAATGAGGACGGCCATGTCCAGTGGGATAACAACATCAGCCACGCCACGACCAGCCCTGACCAGCAGCCTTTCCGTCCAGTTGCTCGGGGTCCTTTGGCTGTGTGCTTTGCTGACACCGCTTGCGAGCGTTGCGGCCCCGGCCTGGCTCTCCCCGACCGAGCAGGCGTGGCTGAAGGAGCATCCGGAAATCCGGCTCGCCCCTACCCCGGATTT
>JAEZAA010000278.1 GCA_023430625.1 Pseudomonadota bacterium | reverse complement strand
ATCTCCGGGAACTGCTTCTGCAGGATCGGCACGAACACTTCGTTGAGCGCCACGCCCAGCACCGCCGGTTCGTCCGGCGGCCGCCCAGTGTAGGTGCTGTGATAAATCGGGTTCTTACGGTGGGTGATGCGCTCGACCGTGAACACCGGAAAGGTATCCACTTCGTTGTAGTAGCCGGTGTGATCGCCAAAGGGCCCTTCCGGCGCGGTCTCGCCAGGCTCAATGTAGCCTTCCAGCACGAACTCGGCGCTGGCGGGCACCTCCAGATCATTGGTCTGGCATTTCACCAGCTCGGTCTTGTTGCCCCGCAACAGGCCGGCGAAGGCGTATTCCGACAAGTTATCCGGCACCGGCGTTACCGCGCCGAGAATGGTGGCGGGGTCGGCGCCGAGCGCCACCGCCACGGGGAATCTCTGGCCCGGAAACTTCTGGGTCCACTCGCGAAAATCCAGCGCGCCGCCGCGATGGGACAGCCAGCGCATGATGAGCTTGTTGGTACCGATCACCTGCTGGCGATAAATGCCCAGGTTCTGGCGCGGCTTGTTGGGGCCACGGGTGACCACCAGAGGCCAGGTGATCAAGGGGCCGGCATCACCTGGCCAACAGGTTTGGATCGGAAGGCTGTAGAGGTTGATGTCGTTCTGCTCGATCACCACTTCCTGACAGGGGGCGGAGCGCACCAGCTTCGGCCCCATGTGCATGACCTGGCGAAAGATCGGCAGCTTGCTCCAGGCATCCTTTAACCCCTTGGGCGGCTCGGGCTCTTTGAGAAAGGCCAGCAATTTGCCCACTTCCCGCAGCTCCGATATGTCCTCCACGCCCATGCCCAATGCCACGCGCTTGGGCGTACCAAACAGGTTGGCAAGCACCGGAATGTCGTAATCCTTGGGGTTTTCGAACAGGAGGGCGGGGCCTTCACGACGCAGGGTGCGGTCGCAGATTTCAGTCATTTCCAGTCGGGGGTCGACCGGCGTCTTGATGCGCTTGAGCTCGCCGCGCTGTTCCAGATTGTCGAGGAAGTCGCGTAAGTCGCGATAGTGCATGAAGAGAATGCCTGCTCACCGGGAAAGATGGGGCACATTATAGGGGATGCGAGGGGGAGTTACGATGGCTGGGGCTTTCGTGTGGAGCACCAACTCTCGTCAGTGCAAGTAGTAGCTCCCCTCTCCCGCATCGCGGGAGAGGGGCTGGGGGTGAGGGTCAGCCAGGCGAGGAACAAGGTATATGCCACAAGCATGCCTGAGAACCCCCTCACCCTAGCCCTCTCCCAGAGGGAGAGGGAACTATTTCGTGCCGTGCCTAGATTGAAAGATACGGCAGGCGCTGCAAGGGGGAGGAGTGTTTACTACCGCTTCTTCATCGACAGGAAGAATTCGTCGTTGGTCTTGGTGTCCTTGAGCTTGTCCACCAGGAACTCGATGGCAGCGACATCGTCGTCCATGGAGTGCAGCAGTTTGCGCAGGATCCACATCCGTTGCAGTTCGTCTTCGGTCGTCAGCAGTTCTTCGCGGCGGGTACCGGAACGACGGATGTTGATGGCCGGATAGATCCGCTTCTCGGCCGCCTTGCGGTCCAGGTGCAGTTCCATGTTACCGGTGCCCTTGAACTCTTCGTAGATCACCTCGTCCATCTTGGAGCCGGTGTCGATCAGGGCGGTGGCGATGATGGTCAGGCTGCCGCCTTCCTCTACATTCCGCGCCGCACCGAAGAAACGCTTGGGGCGCTCCAGGGCGTGGGCGTCGACACCACCGGTCAGCACCTTACCGGAGGACGGGATGATGGTGTTGTAGGCACGCGCCAGACGGGTGATGGAGTCCAGCAGGATCACCACGTCTTTCTTGTGTTCCACCAGACGCTTGGCCTTTTCCAGCACCATTTCCGCCACCTGTACGTGACGGGCGGGCGGCTCGTCGAAGGTGGAGGCAACCACTTCGCCACGCACGGAGCGCTGCATGTCGGTCACTTCTTCCGGACGCTCGTCGATCAGCAACACCATCAGGTAGCATTCCGGGTTGTTGCGGATGATCGACTGGGCGATGTTCTGCATCATCAAGGTCTTACCGGCCTTGGGCGGCGATACGATCAGGCCGCGCTGGCCTTTACCGATGGGGGCGACCAGGTCGATGATGCGGGCCGAGAGGTCTTCGGTGGAACCGTTACCGGCTTCCAGCTTGAGGCGCTCTTGGGGGAACAGGGGCGTCAGGTTTTCGAAGAGGATCTTGTTGCGGGAGCTTTCGGGCTTGTCGAGGTTGATGTCGTTAACCTTGAGCAGCGCGAAGTAACGTTCGCCGTCTTTCGGAGGTCTGATCTTACCGGAGATGGTGTCGCCCGTGCGCAGGTTGAAGCGCCGAATCTGGCTCGGTGACACATAGATGTCATCGGGACCCGCCAGGTAGGAGCTGTCCGCCGAGCGAAGGAAGCCAAAGCCGTCCTGCAGAATTTCCAGCACACCGTCACCGTAGATGTCTTCTCCGGATTTCGCGTGTTTTTTGAGGATGCTGAAAATGACGTCCTGTTTACGGGAGCGAGCCATGTTCTCCAGGCCCATCTCATCAGCGATTTGCAGAAGGTCAGGAACGGACTTTTGCTTGAGTTCGGTAAGATTCATAGGTTCTCGAATATGTCTTGATAGAAGAGGGGCGATAGGTTGTGGTTGTAATAAGAAGGAAGTATTAACGGGTCGTGGAGCCTGTGGTAACGAAAGAGGGGGAGATCGCTACCTGAGAAAAATGCAAGCCCTTGCATTCTATATTAGATTGATATAGCCGTCTAGCAATGGCCGTTGCAAAGGTTGATTTTTCGTCAAGACCTGAAATGGCGGCTGTTTGGCCGGGTTCCAGTCTTCATTAATTGCCCGCTCTTTTACATGTTTGCCCTTGAGACGGGTTCAGGCTCAAGGGAATTCGCGTTCGCGGCCGGTCGAGTCGGCATGGCCGCGAGCGCGATCGTTTCAAATGCTGTTACAGGTTGCTATCCAGGAAGGCGCTGAGCTGGGACTTGGACAGGGCGCCTACCTTGGTGGCATCCACATTGCCGTTCTTGAACAGCATGAGCGTCGGAATGCCACGGATGTTGAACTTGGGTGGCGTCTGCTCGTTTTCGTCGATGTTCAGCTTGCACACCTTCAGTTTGCCGGCGTATTCCTCGGCCACTTCTTCCAGAACCGGTGCAATCATTTTGCAGGGTCCGCACCATTCTGCCCAGTAATCCACCAGAACCGGGCCTTCGGCTTTCAGAACTTCTGCTTCGAAGGTGTCATCAGTTACGTTAACGATATTTGCACTCATGGTTCGGTAATTCCCTGATTCGATTGATCAACGAAGTCCCCAAAACACTCGGGAGGCGTGGGGGACAAGACTGCTGGGCGGCTAGGGCCAATCTGCTCACGGTGGACTGGTGGAGCGGATTCGAGTCGTCCCGAGGGTAATGTCGGGCGCCGCAAAAATCTGGTTGCTGCAAGTGGCTCGACTATAATCTGTTGAGAGATTGGCTTATCATTTGACGCGTTGTCCTAACTATACGGTTAAACGCAAGGATTTCAAGATCGCTGATGACAATTCAGCCCGCCCCTGAGACCCCCCTGGAGCCGCCCGAAGTCCTTGCGGCCATCGATCTCGGCTCCAACAGTTTCCACATGGTGGTTGCGCGCGTGGTTCAGGGAGAGATCCGCCCTGTCGAGAAGCTGGGCGAGAAAGTCCAGCTCGCAGCCGGCGTCGATCGCCTCAATTACCTGAGCGAGGAGGCCCAGCAACGCGGCCTCGAATGCTTGCAGCGCTTCGCCCAACGAATCCGTGGCATGCCCCACAACGCGGTGCAGATCGTGGGCACCAACGCCTTGCGCATGGCCCGCAACGCCCGTGAGTTCATCCGCCAGGCCGAAGCCGTGATCGGCTATCCCATCGAAGTCATCAGCGGTCGCGAGGAAGCACGCCTCATCTATCTTGGCGTGTCCCATACCCTGGCCGACGATCTGGGCCGGCGCCTGGTGATCGACATTGGCGGTGGCAGTACCGAATTCATCATCGGCGAGCGCTTCGAAGCCCAGGCGCTGGAAAGTCTGCACATGGGCTGCGTCTCCTACCGCGACCGATTCTTCTCCGAGCCAGTGGTGACCAAGCAGCAGTTCGACCGCGCCATCACCCAGGCGTCGCTGGAGTTGCAGGTCATCCAGCGCAACTTCCTCAAGCTCGGCTGGAACAGCTGTGTCGGCTCCTCCGGCACCATCAAGGCCATCGAGCAGGTGATCTATAACAATGCCCTGAGCAACGAAGGCATCACGCGCCCTGCCTTGCTGGAAATCAAGCGCCGTGTGCTGGAGTTGGGCGAGGTCGACCAACTGGACAAGTTGGGCGTGCGGAAGGATCGCGCAACGATTTTCCCGCCGGGGCTGGCGATTCTGATTGCCGCCTTCGATGTGCTGCGCATCGATAAGGTAAATTTCAGCGACGGCGCCCTGCGCGAAGGCGTGCTCTACGACATGGTGGGGCGGATTCAGCATGAGGACGTGCGCGAACGCACCATCAGCGCCATGGCCGAGCGCTACTATATTGATCAGGCCCATGCCGCCGCCGTGGAGGCCACCGCCTTACATGCGCTGCAGCAGGTCGCCCGGGACTGGGACCTGCGCGCGAGCTACCACGAGGACCTGCTTCGCTGGGCCTGCCGCCTGCATGAAGTCGGATTGGCCATCTCCCACGCTCAGTTTCACAAGCACGGCGCTTACCTGATCCGCTATTCCGACCTGGCCGGCTTCACTCGCCAGTCGCAACAAGCCCTAGCCGTGCTGGTGCGGGGCCACCGCCGCAAGTTTTCCGACCTGATCTTCTCCGAGTACTCCATCGAGGAGGCGGAACCCCTCAAGTACCTCTGTATCCTGCTGCGCCTCGGCGTGCTGCTGCAGCACAGCCGCAGTGGCGAGGTGCCGAACTTCCGCATCAGCGTATCGAAGAAAAAGATCCAGCTCAGCTTCGAGGAAGGTTGGCTGGAGCAGAATCCGCTGACCTTGGCGGATCTGGAGGAAGAGGCGGGCTACTTGTCGAAGCAGGGGTATCAGCTGAGTTTTAGCTGAGTTTTAGTTCCCTCCCCTGGTAAGGGGAGGGCTAGGGTGGGGTCGTCTTTCGGGCACGGCGTTGACCGCTCCCTCAGAACGCTTCCCCCTGGAGGGGAAGCGACCCCCTCCCTAGGCGGGCCCCCCAACCTCCCCCTTGGCAGGGGGAGGAGTAAAAACAACTACTCCGCCAACAGATCCTTCTCCAACGCCTCGATCTCTTCACCTAGCAGCAACCAGTCCTCTTCCGCCTGCGCCAGCTTCTGCTTGGCGCTGGTTTGCTCGGCCAGCAACTGAGTCAGCCGGGTTTTCTGCGACACCTCATACAACTCCGGTTCCGCCAATTGGGTTTCCAATCCGCTGAGCTGTGTCTGCAGCTTGTCCAGCTGGGTCTCCAGATCCCGGTGCTTTTTCTTCAGCGGGCTCAGCTGCTGGCGGGCTTCGGCGGCGGCGCGCTTGCGGTTCTTGCGATCCTCTGCCGATTCACCCTGGCGCGGCTTGTCGTTGTCGCTGCTGGTTTGGGCCTGTTGCTGGCGCCGTTGTTCGGTCATCCAGTGCTCGTAGTCGCCCAGGTCGCCGTCGAAGGGTGCGACCTGACCGTCCGCCACCAGCAGAAACTCGTCCACGGTGTTTTTCAGCAGGTGACGGTCGTGGGAGACCACCAGTACCGCGCCGGAAAATCCCTGTAGCGCCATGGTCAGGGCCTGGCGCATTTCCAGGTCCAGGTGGTTGGTGGGCTCGTCGAGCAGCAAGAGGTTGGGCTTCTGCCAGGCGATGATGGCGAGCGCCAGGCGGGCCTTTTCACCGCCGGAGAAACGCTTGACCACCGACAGCGCTTCATCGCCATGAAAACCGAAGCTGCCCAGGTAATTGCGCAGGCTCTGCTCGGATTCCTTGGGACTCAGCCGCTGTAGGTGCAGCAGGGGCGTTGCCTCCAGGTCCAGGGCGTCGAGCTGGTGCTGGGCAAAATAGCCAATGGCCAGGTGCTCGCCCCGGGTGAGGCGGCCGGATAACAGGGTGCTGTCCTGGGCCAGCGCCTTGATCAGTGTGGATTTGCCCGCGCCGTTGGGGCCGAGCAAGCCATACCGGCTACCCGGATGCAGGTTGATGGAAACCTTGCGCAGGATCGGCTTGTTCGCATCGTAGCCCAGGTCGGCTTCCCGCAGCACCAGCAGCGGATCAGAGATCTTGTCGGACTCCGGAATGCTAAAGCTGAACGGAGAGTCCACGTGGGCCGGCGCGATCAGCTCCATCCGCTCCAGTTCCTTCAGCCGGCTCTGGGCCTGCTTGGCTTTGGTGGCCTTGGCGCGGAAGCGGCGCACGAAGTTCTCGATCTCGGCCACCCGTTGTTGCTGCTTGGTGAACTGGGCCTGCTGCTGGGCCAGACGCTCGGCGCGCATCCGTTCAAAGGCGCTGTAATTGCCCCGGTACAGGGTCAGTTTCTGCTGGTCCAGATGCACCACGTGATCGGCGACGCGATCGATGAAGTCGCGGTCGTGAGAGATGAACAGCAGAGTGCCCGGATACTGACGCAGCCAGCTTTCCAGCCAGAGGATGGCGTCCAGGTCCAAGTGGTTGGTGGGCTCGTCCAGCAGCATGAGATCGGACGGGCACATCAGGGCCTGGGCCAGGTTCAGGCGGATGCGCCAGCCGCCGGAGAAGCTGCTGACCGGGTGGGTCAGCTGGTCCTGGCTGAATCCCAGGCCATGTAAAAGTTGAGCAGCGCGGGACTCGGCGGTGTAGCCGGACAGATCGTCCAGGCGCTGGTGCAATAGGGCCATCTGCTGGTGATCGTCGCGCGCCTCGGCGTCCGCCAGGGCCTGCTGCGCCCGGCGCAGTTCCACGTCGCCGTCGAGTACGTAATCCAGGGCAGTGCGGGAGGATGAAGGTACTTCCTGGGCCATGTGGGCGATGCGGACATTGCCGGGCAGGAAAAGGTCGCCCTTGTCCGGTGCCAGCGCGCCGCGGATCAGCGCAAACAGCGAGGACTTGCCCGTGCCGTTGGCGCCCACGAGCGCGACCCGCTGGCCGGCGTGCAG
>JAEZAA010000215.1 GCA_023430625.1 Pseudomonadota bacterium | reverse complement strand
CTCCCGGGCGGGGCCCCGGGGCCCACCCCCGCCCCCCCGCTCCGTTGTTTCGGGAAGGCGTCCTGCCTTCGCCGTCCTACCGGATCTGCTTAATCTGGATCGACCAGCAACACCACCTTGCCCATCGCTTCCCGATTGGTCAGCACGCGCATGGCCTGGGCGCCCTGGGCCAACGGCAGCCGGTGGCTGATACGGGGTTGCAGCTTACCTTCCCGATGCCATTGGAACAGGGTGTCGAAGTTGCGTTGGTTGGCCTCCGGCTCTTCCTTGCGAAAGCGTCCCCAGAACACCCCGACAATGCTGCAGCCTTTCAGCAGGGGTAGATTGGCCGCCGGTGTGGGAATGCGGCCGCTGGCAAAGCCGACCACGAGCAGGCGGCCATTCCAGTTGATGCTGCGCAATGCCTCGTCGAAGGCGTCTCCGCCCACGGCGTCATAGATGACATCCGCGCCGCGCCCGCCGGTAAGTTCCTTGACCCGCTCCTTGAGCGATTCGTCCCGGTAGTTGATCAGCTCATCGGCACCGTGGGCACGGGCCACCTCCAGCTTCTCGGCAGAGCCCGCCGCGGCAATGACCCGCGCGCCCAACACCTTGCCAATCTCCACCGCCGCCAGACCGACGCCGCCGCTGGCGCCCAGCACCAGCAGGGTCTCGCCCGCCTGCAGGTGGCCCCGTTGCACGAGCGCGTGCATGGAGGTGCCGTAGGTCATGCCAAAGCTGGCACCGGTTTCAAAATCCATGCTCGGCGGCAGGGCCAGGACACGGTCGGCATCCACCACCACTTCCTCCGCGTAGCCGCCCCAGCCGGTGACGGCAATGACCCGGTCGCCGGGCTTGAAGCCGGTCACCGCGGAGCCCACCGCGTCGACGATGCCGGCCACCTCGCCACCGGGGGCAAAGGGCGGCTCCGGTTTGAACTGGTATTTACCCTCGATGATCAGGGTGTCGGGAAAGTTCACACCGCAGGCGTGGACGCGGATGCGGATCTGCTGATCGCCAAGCTCCGGGCTTGGCAGCTCTTCGTAGACCAGGGTTTCGGGTGGGCCATAGGCGCGGCAAACCAGTGCTTTCATGGTGGGTTCCTTCTTATTTTCCAGTGCAAAGGGTGAGGGCAGAGCCGCAATCCGTCGGCAGGTGCCGGTTGACGGGTCGCTTTTTCTGTATTTTTATGAAATAACATTTCGCAGGTAGAAACAACAATTCAAAAAGAGACTTTACTATGACTGCTTCCCAATTTATCCGTCGGACCGATCACCAAGGCGTCTGTCATCTGCAGATCGACCGGGCAGACAAGAAAAATGCCCTGATCGAGGACATGTACCGAACCCTGGCGGCGGAGGTGCAGGCGGCGGATGCGGATGCAGCGATTGGCGCCATCCTGCTGTCGGGGGCCGGGGACTGCTTCACTGCCGGCAACGACATCCATGATTTCCGCGAACGGGCCCTGGCGGCCGAGCCGCGCCCCAGCGCCGGCATGGCGTTTATTGAAAGCCTGATGGCCTGCCAGACGCCGGTGGTGGCGGCGGTGAAGGGCCTGGCCATCGGCATTGGCACCACCATGCTGCTGCACTGTGATTTTGTCCTGGCCGGCCGCTCCGCCGTGTTTCGCACGCCATTCGTCGATCTGGGACTGTGCCCGGAGGCCGCGTCGTCCTTTCTGATGCCGCTCATGATCGGCTATCGCAAGGCCAGTGAGCTTCTGCTGCTGGGCGAAGCCCTGGACGCGGACACCGCCCTGCGCTGTGATCTGGTCAATCGGGTGGTGGAAGATGCGGAGCTGGACGCGGCAGCGCTGGCACTGGCCCAAAAGCTGGCGGCCAAGCCCCAGGCCTCGGTGCGGCTGAGTAAACAGCTCATGCGCCGGGCCTGGGCGAGCCAGGTGCAGGACACCCTGAACCTGGAGCGGGACCAGTTCGGCCAGCGCCTCAAGTCGCCGGAATGCAGTGCGGCACTCGCGCGCTTCTTCGAACGCAAATCCTAAATCTGCCAGGAACGCCCTTATGCAACTGGATCTCTCCCAACTCAGCGGGCCGGCCGCCTATCACACGCTGATTCAGACCCTGATTCCCCGGCCCATCGCCTGGGTGCTGACGGAGAACGACAACGCCAGCTACAACCTGGCGCCCTTCTCCTACTTCAGCCTGGCGAGTTTCGCACCACCCTTGCTGACCCTGTCCATCGGGCCCAAGAAGGCCGGAGCGCCCATGAAGGACACCTACGTCAATATCATCGAGCGGCGGGAGTTCGTCTGTCATATCGCGGACCAGAGCCTGGTGACGCAGTTGAATGAAAGCGCCCGCGAGCGGGCCTACGGTGAGTCCGAGGTGACGGCGGCAGAACTGGATCTGGCGCCGCTGGAAGGCTTTCGCCTGCCGCGGCTGGCGAGCGCCCGGCTGGCCTTTGCCTGCGAGCTGCATCAGGAGGTGATATTGGAAGGCAGCCTCAATCGCTTGCTGATCGGGCGGATAACGCATCTCTGGCTGGATGATGCCATTACCGGCGAGGACGGGCAGGGGCGTTTGACGATTGATGCTAAGGCACTGAATCCGCTTGCTCGGCTGGGCGGCGGGGATTACAGCCTGTTGGGCGAGACGATTACGTTGGCCAGACCTTAATACGTTGCCCAGACATAAGCACGCAGTAGCTC
>JAEZAA010000150.1 GCA_023430625.1 Pseudomonadota bacterium | reverse complement strand
CCTTACGCCTATTTCCAGGAGCGCCTGGGGACGGCATCCCATGCCATTCAGAAAACGGCCGGGGCGCCTACCAGTCGGGGAGAGGGTGAGTGGATTGTGCCGCAGGGACACTACTTCGTCATGGGCGACAACCGCGATAACAGTAACGACAGCCGCTTCTGGGGATTCGTTCCGGATGAGAATATCGTTGGCAAGGCATTCGCAATCTGGATGCACTGGCAGCCGATCTTCTCCCTGCCGACGTTCTCCCGGGTCGGCGTCATCGAATAATGTGAGTCGGATAACAGCCGACAACCTGAGTTGATTCAGACAGGTTGCCTGATGCAGGCCGACAGTGAGCTGGGGATCGTATGAATAAGAAGCAGTCTGGCGCGTCAATGATTGGCATGATGGTTGTGTTGCTGCTGGGGGTGGCCATCCTCACGGTGGCATTCAAGATAGTGCCGCTGTATATGGATAACTGGACCATCTCCAAGGCACTTGAGCAGGTTGCCCAGGCGGAAAATGCCGACCGGCTGTCGGACCGGGAGATTGTCAGCCGGGTTCAGAATCAGTTGACTGTCAATGGTGTGCGTGACTTTGACACCAAACAGCTGGTGGTCACCCGCGACAAGGGCCGCATGCATCTTGTTGCCGATTACGAAGTGCGGACACCGATTGTGAAGAACATCGACGCCATCGTGTCATTCAAGAACCGTTTTGAGATTGCGCCCAAACGTGACTAATGTCGCCCATTTGCAGAAGCAGCTAGGCTATCGCTTCAAAGACGCAAGCCTGCTCGAGCTGGCTTTGACCCACCGCAGTTTTGGCGGGCAGAACAATGAGCGTGTCGAATTCCTGGGGGACTCGATCCTCAATTTCGTCATCGCCGAAGCCCTGTTTCAACAGTTTCCACAGGCCAAGGAGGGCCAGTTGAGCCGTCTGCGGGCGCGTCTGGTCAAAGGGGTGACACTGGCGGAGATTGCCCGGGAGTTCTCCTTGGGCGATTACCTGCGCCTTGGCAGCGGTGAGCTCAAAAGTGGCGGTTTTCGCCGCGAGTCCATTCTGGCGGATGCGCTTGAATCAGTGATGGGCGCCATTTACCTGGACGGGGGCTTTGAGGCTTGCCGCGAGCGGATCCAGATGTGGTACGCCGATCGCCTGGCGGTATTGAGCCTGAAGGACACCCTCAAGGATCCCAAGACCAAGCTGCAGGAGTATCTGCAATCCCGTCAGCTGGCGTTGCCCCGTTACGACGTGACCGCCATCGACGGCGAGGCCCACGCCCAAACCTTTCATGTGCGCTGCGTGGTTGAGGCCTTGCCCGAGGCAACCTGCGGCACAGGTACCAGCCGCCGTTTTGCCGAACAGCAGGCGGCGCAACTCGCACTGGCCGCCCTTGGCGTTGAGGACAAATTATGAGTGATTCATCCCAAGGCCATGACAACTCAGGTCAGGATACGCCGGATATGAGCCAAAGCCGGACGGGCTATGTGGCCATCGTCGGGCGGCCGAACGTGGGCAAGTCAACGTTGCTGAACCGGATTCTCGGCCAGAAGCTGAGTATTACCTCGCGTCGTCCGCAAACCACGCGGCACCAGATTCTGGGGATCAAGACCGAAGGCGCGATCCAGGTCATTTACGTGGATACGCCGGGCCTGCACCTGGAGCAGAAAAAAGCCATTAACCGCTACATGAACCGGGCTGCCCACAGTGCCCTGGTGGATGTGGACGTCGCCGTGTTCGTGGTGGATGGTCTGCGCTGGACGGAAGAAGACGAGGCGGTCCTGGAGCGTTTGCGGGATCTGAAAAGCCCCGTGATCCTGGTGGTCAACAAGGTGGATCGGGTCGAGGACAAGGCCAAGCTGTTGCCACATCTGCAGCAACTGGGCGAAAAGCTGGCATTTGCGGAGATTATTCCGATCTCCGCCAAGAACGGCTACAACGTGGAGCCGCTGGAGCAGGCGGTCAACCGGCGCTTGCCGGAGGGCGAGTTCCTGTTTCCGGAAGACCAGATCACCGACCGGACCCAGCGTTTTCTGGCGGCGGAACTGGTACGCGAAAAGGTCATGCGCCAATGTGGCGACGAACTGCCTTATTCGGTGACGGTGGAGATCGAGTCGTTCAAGGCCCAGGGCAAGGTGCTCCACATTCACGCCCTAATTCTGGTGGAACGCCAGGGGCAAAAGAAAATCATTATTGGTGACCAGGGCAGTCGCATCAAGGAAATCGGCCGTTCCGCCCGGATCGACATGGAGAACATGTTCGAGCAAAAGGTCATGCTCAATCTGTGGGTCAAGGTGAAGAGCGGTTGGTCTGATGACGAGCGTGCCTTGCAGAGCCTGGGTTACCAGGACCGGTAGGCGGACGTGACGGCCCGGGTCGAGTACCAGCCTGCGTATGTTCTGCACCGGCGTCCTTACCGCGAAACCAGCAGTCTGGTCGATCTGTTAACGCCCGATTTCGGCAAGGTGGCGCTGGTCGCGAAAGGGGCGCGGCGCACCCGCAGCCAGGAGGCGGCCCTGATTCAGCCGTTTCAAGCGGTCCAGGTCAGCTGGCTAGGCCGCTCCGATCTGAAAACCCTGACCTCCATTGAACCCCGCCGTCACAGCCCAGGCTCGCTGGCACCCGATCTGGTTGGGGACTGGTTGTTTGCCGGATTCTATATCAATGAATTGCTGGAAGCGTTGCTGGTGCAGCAGGATCCGGCCCCCGAACTCTTTACGCTCTACGAAGAAACGCTGGCGGGGCTGCGTGCCCGGGCACCACTGGAGCCCGGCTTGCGGCGGTTCGAGAAGTATGTGCTGGAGCTGCTGGGCGTTGGGCTGGATTTCTGCCAGGACGCAGAATCCGGGGCAGTCATTGAGCCCGAACAATATTATCTGTTGATTCCGGACGGTGGCTTTGTGAAGCTGGCGGCGGACTCGACCCTGTCACCTGTTTCGCCAAGCGACGCTTCATCTCCTCTGATTGTGCCGGGCCGGGTTTTGCTGGCTTTGGCCGACGATGAGTTCGCCGGCGCTGCCAATCTGCGCTTTGCCAAACAGATCATGCGCCGCTGCATCGACGCCCAGCTCCAGGGCCGCCGCTTGCGTTCGCGCGAGTTATTCCGACATTACAAGGAGTCCCACCGTGTATAACCGAGTTCTTCTTGGGGTTAACGTGGATCATGTTGCCACCCTGCGCCAGGCCCGGGGCACCCGTTATCCCGATCCCGTGCAGGCGGCCCTTGAAGCCGAGCAGGCCGGTGCCGATGGCATCACCATCCATCCACGGGAAGATCGCCGCCACATTCAGGATCGGGATGTTCTTATCCTGCGCGACACCCTGGCCACCCGCATGAACCTGGAAATGGCGGTCACCGATGCCATGATCGCGTTTGCCCTGCAGGTCAAGCCCCAGCACTGCTGTCTGGTGCCGGAGAAGCGCGAAGAGTTGACCACCGAAGGCGGGCTCGACGTGGTGGGGCAGGAGGCGCGGGTCAAGCAGGCCTGTGAGCGTTTGGGGGCGGCGGGCATCCAGGTTTCCTTGTTCATTGATGCCGACCCCGCGCAGATCGAGGCGGCCGCCCGTTGCGGCGCGCCAGCCATCGAGATTCACACCGGCCACTACGCTGAGGCCACGACGGAGGCTCAGTTGCACCAGGAGCTGGAACGGGTGCGACGGGGCGTGGAGCAGGCGCGGGGCTTGAATTTGGTGGTGAACGCGGGGCATGGCCTGAATTACCACAATGTGGAGCCGATTGCCGCGATTGCCGGCATCAATGAGTTGAATATCGGCCATAGCATCATTGCGCGTGCGCTGTTCAGCGGTTTGCAGGGCGCGGTACGAGAGATGAAGGCGTTGATCGATCAGGCCGCCCGGAGATGATCCAGGGGGTGGGAACCGATCTGGTCTGCCAGGACCGGATCGAACGCAGCCTGGAGCGCTTTGGCGAGCGCTTCACACAACGGATTCTGACGGCTGCTGAGCAGCAGCGCATGCAGGCCAGTCGTCGCCCGGTCAATGTCCTAGCCAAGTGCTTTGCCGCCAAGGAGGCGGTCGCCAAGGCGCTCGGTACGGGGCTGGGACAGGGCGTGGGCTGGCACCAGATCGAACTGCAGCGCGCCGCCAGCGGTCAGCCCCTGATTTCACTCAGCGGGGCGGCATTGCAACGTCTGCAGGCGCTGGGTGCCTCCAAAGTGCTCATCAGTCTCAGTGACGAGCGCAATTACGTCTTGGCGTTTGCGGTATTGGCGTCGTAGTTGCGGAACTCGTCCTGCCAGTCGTTGTGTTCCGCCCAGTAGCGGATCCGGTCAATCTCATTCAGCAGGAAGTCCACCGAGCGTTGGACATCGGGAACATCCCGCTTAAGCTCGGTTTCCAACTGTCCCGCCAGTTGCCGTAGCACCGGGACGCCGCAATAACGGGTTGCGCCGTGCAGCTTGTGGACCCGTTCCAGCAGATCCTGCCGGGCGCCACTGCGGGCCAGCTCACTGATGGCCTTGTAGTCGTCGTCCAGATGATCCAGCAGCATGCAGAACAGCTCCTCGGCCAGTCCGTTCTTGCCGCCCGCCAGGCGAACGCTGTTCTCAAGATCCACGCAGGGACCTTGCTCGGCGCGGGACGAGGGCTTCAACGCCGGCGCGCGCTCCGGAACCGGCTGCGAAACCGGTGGGTTGTTGCGCTGGGTCAGCTGGTAGCCGGTCTTGCGCAGGATGACCGCGATCAGTTGCTCCTCATCGATTGGCTTGGTGAGGTAGTCGTCGAAGCCCGAGCGCATCAGGTGATTCTTTTCTTCGGTCAGGGCGTGGGCCGTGAGGGCGATGATCGGCGTGTGGCGGCCATTTTCCAGTTGCCGGATCTTCTGGGTAGTTTCAATCCCGTCCATGCCTGGCATTTGAACGTCCATGAAGACCAGATCGAAATGCTGCTGCTTGACCTTGCTCAGGGCCTCGAAGCCACTGGTGGCGGTTTCGCTTTCAGCACCCAGATCCCGTAAAAAGGCGTCGATCAGTTTCAGGTTGGCATGATTGTCGTCGACCGACAGGACCCGAGGCGCGTCGCTCGGTGCGGGCAACAGTGCCAGTTTGGGCGCGGGTGCCGGCACGGCCAGCGGCACCTCTTCCGGGGCCGGCACTTCGCCGGTGATCAGCAGGCGCAGGGCGTGGTACAGGCGGTCGTGGCTCAGTGGCTTGGTCAAATGCGCGGAGCAACTGGCGATCAATGGTAGCTGTTTGTCTCCCAAGTCCAGGGTCGGCGTCAGCAGCAGGACCCGGCAGTCTTTCTTGAACTCCAGGTCCTTGACCAGTTGCTTGTACTGAGTGGAGTCGAGCAGGTGGCGATGAATGCCGACAATGGCGACGGCGTAGCCGCGGCCATCCCGCTGTGCCAGGGCCACTTGCTCCAGGAGTTCGGAGGGTGACTCGACCCGGTCCAGCTCCAGGCCCCATTCTTCGATCATGTGGCTGACCGCCAGACCGGTCTTGGCCTGGTTTTCCAAATAAATGACCCGCTCGCCGCCCAGCGGGGCGAAGTCCTCGGCATCCAAGGGGGTAGGGGCAATCTCGGTGGGAAGGATAAGCCAGAAGGTCGAACCCTTGCCGAGCTCGCTCTCCAGGCCAATCTGGCCCCCCATTTGTTCGATCAGACGCTTGGAAATCACCAGGCCCAGGCCGGTGCCGCCAAAGCGACGGGCAGTGGAGGCGTCGGCCTGGGAAAAGGCGGTGAACAGGGTCTGCTGCTGAATCCGGGAGAGGCCGACCCCGGTGTCGGTCACGCTGATGCGGATCGTCGCCTGGTTGCCCTTTTGTTCCTCGATCATGGCGCGCACGATGACTTCGCCACTCTGGGTAAACTTGATGCCGTTGTTGACCAGGTTGGTGATGATCTGCTTGATCCGCAGCGGGTCGCCGGTGATGTGCTTGGGCACGTCGGAGTAGACCAGTGCCGCCAGATCCAGGTTCTTCTGGTGCGCGGCGGGAGCAAGCATGGTCAGGACGTCTTCGATGATTTCCCACAGGCGGAATGGCGTGCGGTCGAGCACCAGCTTGCCGGCTTCGATCTTGGGGAAATCCAGGATGTCGTTGATGATGGTCAGCAGGATTTCCGAGGACTTGTGGATCGTTTTCAGGTGATCCCGCTGCTGGTGGTTGACGTTGGAC
>JAEZAA010000137.1 GCA_023430625.1 Pseudomonadota bacterium | reverse complement strand
TGGCCACGCAGGCCGAAACGACGGGCAATCACTTCCTGCTGCTTGTCGGTCAGCTGGTCGATCCAGCTGTCGATGCTGCCTTTCAGGTCGCTGTCTTGCAGAATCTCGCAAGGATCGTTGACCGCTTCATCGGCAACCGTGTCCAGCAGGCTCTTCTCGGAGCCACCGCCCATGGGCACGTCGATGGAGGTCACACGCTCGTTCAGGCTGAGCATGCGCTTGACGTCTTTAACCGGCTTGTCGAGCAGCTCGGCGATTTCTTCAGCGCTCGGCTCATGATCCAGCTTCTGGGTCAGTTCGCGGGCGGCACGCAGATATACGTTCAGTTCCTTCACCACGTGAATCGGCAGGCGAATCGTGCGGGTCTGGTTCATGATGGCGCGTTCGATGGTCTGACGGATCCACCAGGTCGCGTAGGTAGAGAAGCGGAAGCCACGCTCCGGATCGAACTTCTCAACCGCCCGGATCAGGCCCAGGTTACCTTCTTCGATCAAATCCAGCAGCGTCAGGCCACGGTTCACGTAGCGGCGTGCAATCTTGACCACCAGGCGCAGGTTGCTCTCGATCATGCGCTTGCGGCCTGCCTCGTCGCCCTTGCGAGCCAGACGGGCAAAATAAACTTCTTCTTCGGGAGTCAGGAGCGGAGAAAAGCCAATTTCATTCAGATAAATCTGAGTGGCGTCCAGTTGACGGTAGTTCTGGCCTTCTCCCAGGGAAAAGCGGCCGTTACGGGACCGGTCGAATGAGGTCACCGCGAGGTCTGATTCATCCTCGACATCGGAAAGATCAATATCATCGCTCAGAATGTCTTCTGCTTCGAACGCGACATCATCAAATACTTCTCTTTCTGCTGACATAACACTTGCCCTGCTCTTCTAGTCCCAAAGGAACATTGGATTCTTCTTGATACCCGCCCTGTCTAATTTTTATCGTTTGGGCAGATAGTTCAGCGGGTTCACCGGCTTGCCATCCTTACGGATCTCAAAATGAAGCTTGGGCCGATTACTTCCCGTCGATCCAATCTCGGCAATCTTCTGCCCCGCCGTCACTGCTTGCCCCTCCTTGACCAAAATTTGGTGGTTGTGTGCGTAGGCGCTGAGGAACTGCTCGTTGTGGTTGATGATGACCAATTGGCCATATCCGAGAAGTCCGCTGCCTGCGTACACCACCTCTCCATTGGCGGCTGCGTAGACTGGATCACCGGTGGCGCCTCCAAGGTCGATTCCCTTGTTGACCCGCCCGGTCGTCGAATAGGTTTCAATAATCGGGCCAGAAGTGGGCCACCGCCATTGCACGGCACCTGTTACCACCGGCTGACGTACCGGCTGCTCCTTTTGTTTCTTTTTGTAAACGGATGTTTCTGAAGTACTTTTCTTGGCTGTTTTTGCAGCAGTTTGGGGCGGGCGAGAGGGAGCCGTCGGCTTTGTCGTTTGAACGGGAGGCGTGGGCTGGAAGGTGAAACCCTCGGGCAATTCGAGGTTGATGGGCTGCCCGGGAAGAATCTTATAGGGCGCGGCGATCCGGTTGGCCGCCGCCAGTTCCTTGTAATCCCGGCCATAGCGCCAGGCGATGGAATGCAGCGTCTCTCCCTGACGCACATAATGAATGCCGAAATAGACCGGCGGATTGAACGAGTCATCCTGATAGATCGCGGCGCTGTTGCACCCCGTCAGCAACCAGGCCAACAGCAGCACAACGAGCGGTTTGGCAATCTCCGTGCCAGACCACATATACATTTGGTTACATTGACACTGTTTCAAAGCCCTCAACCCGCATCAAAAACAGCGCCTTTTATCCCTTATTAATATTAAAAATTATTTTTTGATTCGAAAATCATATAAACAGTCTTAGAGTTCAGGACAAATTGTCCCCTTAACAGACTGTTTTCAGGTGACTTCATTGGAAGCAACTGCCCAAAGTTGTCACCTGAGTGTTACCGGTAGGAACATGGGTGTCCCGAATTGGTAACACCTTGACGTAACGAAACTGTTAATCAGTTCGCACTTTTTCCAGAGCCAGCACCAATACCAGTCCAACAAGTGCACAAATAATGGCACCTGTTAGATAGGCGGACTGACCAGTCAGTGCCTCGTAGACAGAAGGCGACACATTGGCCTGAATAAAGGGAACTGACTCTCCCGCACTGTTCAGCCGATATTCCAGTGTCTGCTTCCAGGGCCAGACCTTATTGAGGGAACCCAGCATGATCCCAGTCAGCAGGGCGAGGCTCACATCATGAAAGCGCCTTAACATCCAGCTTAGCAAGCGAGCGATAGAGAGCAAGCCGACAACGCATCCTGACGCAAAAATTAACAAAGTTCCCAGCTCGAACGTCTTTACAGCGTGCAGCACATGCCCATACATGCCGAGAATGAGCAAAATGAAACTTCCTGAAATACCCGGCAGGATCATGGCGCAAATGGCAACCATGCCACACCAGAACAGGTTAAAGGGCGTGACATCGATTTCCGTGGGATTCATTTCGGTGATCAGGTAAGCGAGCGCTGCACCGATTACGAGCGCGACCAGGGCCGTGATATCGCGCTGACGGATTTTGGTCCCCACATGCCAAACCGACGCGACGATCAAGCCAAAGAAGAATCCCCACACCAGTTCCGGATAAGTCTCCAGCAGATGGCTGATCAGACGCGCCATGGAAACCACGCTGGTGAGAATGCCGGCAAACAGGATCAGCAAAAAAGTGCCATCGATGGCGCGCCAGACACCGCCCACGCCGTCCTCCCGAAAACGGGTCCACAGGGAGGGTCCGAATGCTTGCAAGGCGTTCAGGAGTCGCTCGTAGATGCCCGCAATAAAAGCGATGGTGCCGCCCGATACGCCTGGCACGATGTCCGCAGCCCCCATGGCCATTCCTTTGAGATAGAGAAACACACGCGAACGCGGCGTATCCTGATGCATAGCTTTCCTTAGATCCAAGAAGAGAGATTGAAAATGGTGACAGGATGATACGGCTAGCGCACCACTCCACCCAATAAAGGAACGAAGCGCACGGTTTCAATGAACGTGACCTGAAATTCCGACTCTCTGCGTGTCACAAGCTGCAATTGTTGCTGCTCGCCCTTGCCGACCGGGATGATCATGCGGCCACCGTCCGCCAGTTGCGCCAGCAGCTCGGGGGGAATTTCCGGTGCGGCGGCCGTGACGATGATGCCATCGAAAGGTGCCTGCTCCGGCCAGCCGATCGAGCCGTCCGCATGCCGTAACAGCACATTGCGCAGTTGAAGCGTCCGCAGGCGCTCCCGCGCCTTGTCCTGCAGCGGCTTGATCCGCTCGACGCTATAGAGGGACCCGACCAGAGGCGCCAGTATTGAGGCCTGATAACCACAGCCGGTTCCGAGCTCCAGCACCTTCTTGAGCGGCTTGTCCGCCAGCAGCAACTCCGTCATGCGGGCGACAATATAGGGCTGGGAAATGGTCTGGTTATGCCCGATGGGCAGCGCGGTATCTTCATAGGCCCGGTGCGCGAGCGCCTCATCCACAAAGAGATGGCGAGGCGTGGCAAGAATCTGGTCCAACACGCGGCGATCCTTGATTCCTTCCTGCTGCAAGCGATCCACCAAACGCATCCGCGTGCGTTTGGACGTCATGCCTATGCCCTCGATATCGATACTACGCTTCAAGCTTTTTCCTCAAACACAATTTCAAGCCAATACAGAATCTCAAGCAGCCGATGCCGCTTAGTAATCCGATGGATGACGCTACAACCAGAGTTATAACGCCCGGCAAACGCCGTCGGCCGTCCTGGCTTTTAACTTTCAACCCAGCGATGCAAATCGGCAAAGGCATCGTAACGGGTCATGTCCACGTGGATGGGGGTGACCGACACATAGCCATGGGTCACGGCATGGAAATCCGTACCCGGGCCCGCATCATCCCCCTCACCGGCCGCCGCCAACCAATAGCGCACCTTGCCGCGCGGGTCGACCACCTTGTGTGGCTCTCCACCCTTGGCCCGATGGCCAAGCCGCGTGATCTGAATCCCCTTCAGTTCGTCGTAGGGCAAATCCGGCACATTGATATTGAGCAAGGTGCGTGGCGCCATCCGCAGGGACAGGGGCTTCTGCAACAACTCCCGGACGACCCGGGCGGCCGTGTCGTAGTGGTGCTGGCCATAATTCACCAGCGACACCGCAATGGCCGGCTCGCGCAGAAAACGTCCTTCCATTGCCGCCGCCACCGTACCGGAATACAGGACATCGTCGCCCAAGTTGGCATGGGTGTTGATCCCGGACACTACCCGCTCAACTCCTTCCGGATACAGCAGGTTCAGCCCCAGATGCACGCAATCGGTGGGCGTGCCGTCGACACTGACAAACCCGTTGGCCAGGCGCACCGGATGCAGCGGTCGGTTGAGTGTCAGGGAGTTGCTGGCACCACTGTGATCGCGATCCGGCGCGACCACCTGGATGTCGGCAATGGTTGCCAACTCCTCGGCCAGTATCGCCAACCCCGGCGCAGTGACTCCATCATCATTTGCAAGTAACAGTTTCACAGGTCCTCCGCGTCTTCCTCATCAACCGGCGTCACTGTCTGACCCGCCCAGCTCTCGGCACGATACCAGTTAACCTCAAGCTCGACACATTCCCGCAACAGGGCGGTGGCAAAGCTGCCGCTGGTCAAGGCAAAGTTCAAGGTTAGATCCTGGGCGTCAAAAGTCCAGCGCAGGCCCATGGGATAAGCCACCAGAGGGCGACGTTCCGGCCGGATGCGCTGCGACTTCAGCCCCTCGATGAACAATGGCTCGGCCGCGGCCACCGCCTGCTCGATCTCGCCACAGGCTCCCTCGGTGGTTACCGGTGCGTCGCCATATAAAGGCCCAGTCGGCACGGCCCGTTGATCCTGCCAATCCGCGACCGGAACCTCGCCAGCCAGATCGCCCTCGATCAGTGTCTGCCAATTGCCGGCAGCAACCCGCCGGGCCAATACCAGATTGAACAACCAGGAACGTGCCGCGGACAGATATATGCCACGCTTATGCCGGTCCCGTTGGCGCAAGTCCCGGCGAAACAGGTTTTCCGCCCGATCCAGATTAGCGCCGTTGATGCCGAAGCGCTGCTCGCCGAAGTAATTGGGAAAGCCCTGGTCGCGCAGCGCGGTCAGTACTTTTTCCAGTGCCTCGCGATCGCCCTGCAGATCACGCAGGCGGATTTCGAAGCGGTTGCCCTGATGCTGGCCCCGCCGCAGCTTCTGACGATGACGGCTGATTTCCAGCACTTGCAGGTCCGCGGCGTTCAGCTGCGTCCAGTCTGGCGCCGGCCGATTGGAGAGATAGACGCTGAACCACTGACGCGCCACGGCCCGGCGGTCCTTCATGCCGCTAAAGCCCACATCCATCTGCCGCACATCCGCCAGCCGAGCAATCCGGCGTGCGACCTCCTCGGTATTGAGGTCAATCTTTTCAAGATAAAGAAAGACATGCTCGCCTTCGCCGTCCAGGGCAAATCCCAGCACTTCGTCGACGCGGAAGTCCGTCACCTCCCGGCGAAATTCGGCGCGACAGCCAGTCGCGGGCCAAGCCCGGGGCAGATCCGCAATCTGCCGGCTCAAGACCGATTCTCCCGGGCAGCCAACAGGCACACCGCCTGACAGGCGATGCCCTCGCCCCGGCCGGTAAAGCCGAGCCGCTCGCTGGTGGTCGCCTTCACGTTCACCTGCGCGCTGGTCACCCCCAGATCCTCGGCGATGTGCTGCCGCATCTGCTCAATGTGCGGCGCCATCTTGGGCGCCTGCGCAATGATCGTGGCATCCACATTCAGCACCTGGTATCCCTGATTCAGCACCTGCTCCATCACATGGCGCAGCAGCATACGACTGTCGGCACCGCGAAAGCGCGGATCGGTGTCGGGGAAATGGTGGCCAATGTCGCCAAGCCCGACTGCACCTAACAGCGCATCCGCCAAGGCATGCAGCAGTACGTCGCCGTCGGAGTGGGCCGCAAACTTCTGGGAAAACGGAATGCGCACGCCGCCGAGGATGACATGGTCACCCGCCTCAAAGGCATGTACGTCAAAGCCTTGGCCTACGCGAAAAGGTATGGTCACGCCCCTACTCCTGCGTTTTCGTTGAGGATGTGGTCTGGAGAAACGGTGAAGCCGGCATGGCGGCAGATGGCGCCGCTGGCGACGAATCACGCTGTACCAGAAATAACTGGGCCAGCGCCAGATCGCCCGGTACCGTGATCTTGATATTGTCGCCATGGCCGTCCACCATGCGAGGCCGGTGGCCGGCAAACTCCACGGCCGATGCCTCATCAGTCACCAGGGCGCCCGCGCCCAGTGCCTTCTGTAGCGCGTCGTGCAGCAAACCAAAGCGAAACATCTGGGGCGTGTAGGCCCGCCAGACCTGACGCCGGTCGATCGTCTCCATCACCTGGCCGTCGCCATCCGCCCGCTTCAAGGTATCGGCCACCGGCACACCCAACAGGCCACCCACCCGATCGTCCCACAGTTGCCGCAACAGCCGATCCAGATCCTGCTGGCGCAGGCAAGGACGGGCCACGTCATGCACCAGGACCCAGTCCTGGGGCCGCGCCAGGGGAGCAATTTCGGCAAGGGCGTTGAGCACGGAAAAGCAACGTTCGGATCCGCCGGCCACGCGGTGGATGCGAGCATCAGCGGCCAGCGGCAGACGCGCCCAATAGGCGTCATCCGGGTCGAGCACAAGATAGAGGGAGGAAATATGGGCGTGAGCCAGCAGCGCCCGCAGCGTCTGCTCAATGACCGTCTGGGAACCCAGGGACAGGTACTGCTTGGGAATGCTGCTGCCCATGCGGGTGCCTACGCCTGCCGCGGGCACGATGACCCACAGTCGAGGTTCGAAGGCAGAATCCATGCGTGTTGTCATAGCGAAGCGCACTGTTGGTCATAGCGAAGGTGATGGCCAAAGGCGGCGGGACGATGGTGGAAGACAACAGAGTACCTGCCAGCAGGCAGATTACGGCTTATCAACCACCATGTAGAAGGTTTCGCGCTGATGGATCATGCCCAGTTGGGTCCGGGCACGCTCTTCAATGGCGCCTTGCGCGGTTTTCAGGTCAACCACCTCGGCATCCAACTGACGATTACGGTCTTGCAGCTTCAGGTTTTCCGCCTGCTGCCGTTCAATCTGCTCCTGCAACGCCAGGGCATGGGCAAAGCTACCCTCGCCGGCCCAGAGACGAACCTGCAGCGCCAGAATGACGAACACCATGAACGCCCACAACCATTTCATCGGTCACAACCACCCGCTCCGGCAAAGTTAGCCGGGGCGCCGCCCCGGCCCACCGACTACTTTCCCTGACCCTTGATTTCAACCAGTCCCCGGTAGGGAGCCTGGCCCGCAAGCTGCTCTTCGATACGCAGCAACTGGTTATACTTCGCCACCCGGTCGGACCGGCAGAGCGAGCCGGTCTTGATCTGACCAGCCGCGGTTCCCACCGCCAGATCGGCAATGGTGGCGTCTTCGGTTTCACCGGAACGATGGGAGATGACAGCGGTATAGCCTGCATCCTTGGCCATCTTGATGGCATCCAACGTCTCAGACAGACTGCCGATCTGGTTGAACTTGATCAGAATCGAGTTGGCAATCTGCTTCTGGATCCCTTCTTTCAGGATCTTGGTGTTGGTCACGAACAGATCGTCACCCACCAGTTGAACCCGGTCGCCCAGTTTCTGGGTAAGTGTAGACCATCCTGTCCAATCGCTCTCGTGCATACCATCTTCGATGGACACAATCGGATAACGCTGGGTCAGATCCGCCAGGTAATCCGCGAAGCCAGTGGCGTCAAACTGCTTGCCCTCACCGGCCAGGTCGTAGGTGCCGTCCTTATAGAACTCGGAGGACGCGCAATCCAGGGCCAGTGTCACGTCCTTGCCCAGGCTGTAACCGGCCTTCTCCACCGCTTCCTTGATGGCTTCCAGAGCCGCCTCGTTGGATGGCAGGTTCGGCGCGAAACCACCTTCATCACCCACCGCCGTGCTCAGGCCGCGATCGTGCAGCACTTTCTTCAGGGCATGGAAGATCTCAGCACCGCAACGCAGTGCTTCGGCGAAATTCTTGGCGCCCACCGGCTGCACCATGAACTCCTGGATGTCCACGTTATTATCGGCGTGCTCGCCACCGTTGATGATGTTCATCATCGGCACCGGCATGGAATACTGGCCGGGCGTGCCGTTAAGGTCGGCAATGTGAGCGTAGAGCGGGATACCCTTGGCTTTTGCCGCGGCTTTGGCGGCAGCCAGGGACACGGCGAGAATGGCATTGGCGCCGAGTACGGATTTGTTCTCGGTGCCGTCCAGCTCGATCATGATCCGGTCCAGTTCACGCTGGTTCACAGGATCCTGGCCAAGCAGTGCCGGTGCAATTTTGCTGTTGACCGCATCGACGGCCTTGAGGACGCCTTTGCCCAGGTAACGCTTGGGATCCTTGTCGCGCAGCTCAAGCGCCTCGCGTGAGCCGGTTGACGCACCGGACGGGGCGCAGGCCGACCCGATGATGCCGTTATCCAGGATTACGTCCGCCTCAACGGTTGGATTTCCACGGGAATCCAGCACCTCGCGGGCTTTAATCGATGCGATTTTTGCCATTGTCATAGCTCTCCGTTTTCAAACTTAAAAAAGAAAATCGCTAAGTCTTGTTATTGCTTCGCAGGCAGTCAGCGTCCAGAGCGGCCGCTACTTGGTGTCCAGCGTTGCGAAGCCTTTTACTAATTCGTCGAGCGCTTTCATCTGCTTCAGGAAAGGCTCCAGCTGATTGAGGCGCAGCGCGCAGGGACCATCACAGCGGGCCTGGTCCGGATCCGGGTGCGCCTCCAGGAACAGTCCCGCCAGCCCCACGGCCATGCCGGCACGGGCCAGTTCGGTGACCTGCTCACGACGCCCACCGGCGGCACTAGGCAGACCGCCTGGCATTTGCAGGGCGTGGGTCACGTCGAAAAAGACCGGGTACTGGAACTGCTTCATGATGCCGAAGCCCAGCATATCCACGACCAGATTGTTATAACCAAAGCTGGAGCCCCGCTCGCACAGAATCAAGCGTTCATTGCCTGCTTCTTCACATTTTTTGAGGATGTGGCGCATTTCCTGAGGCGCAAGGAACTGGGCTTTCTTGATATTGATCGCCGCCCCGGTTTCCGCCATGGCCACCACCAGATCGGTTTGGCGTGACAGGAATGCCGGCAACTGCAGGATATCGACCACTTCGGCAACCGGCTTGGCCTGCCAGGGCTCATGCACGTCGGTAATCAGGGGCACGTTGAAGGTGCGCTTGACTTCCTCAAAGATGCGCAGGCCTTCTTCCAGCCCCGGTCCACGGTAGGAGGTGATGGACGAGCGGTTGGCCTTGTCGAAGGACGCCTTGAACACGTAGGGAATGCCGAGGCGCTGGGTGATGTCCACATAGGACTCCGCCACGCGCATGGCCAGATCACGTGACTCCAGTACATTCATGCCACCGAAGAGCACGAATGGGCGGTCATTGGCCATTTGAATTGCGCCTACCTGGATGGTCTTTTGCATCTTCTCGCCTCTTGGAAAACGCAGAACCGGCATGAGCTGCCGGTTTCCGGGTACCAATCAGCGGGTACCGTTGGTACCCGCATCATACTTCGTCTGGGTAAAACTAGTTCTTGCCAGAATGCTTGATCGACGCCTTGACGAAGCCCTCGAACAGGCCATGCCCGTCACGTGGTGTCGATGTGAACTCCGGGTGGAACTGGCAGGCCACGAACCAGGGATGATCCGGCACCTCAACCACTTCAACCAGGGTCTTGTCGCCCGAGCGGCCGGTAATCAAGAGGCCGGCCTCCTGCAACTTCGGCAGGTAATTGTTGTTGACCTCATAGCGGTGCCGGTGGCGTTCAACGATGCGCTCCTTGCCATAGCATCGGAACACATTGCTGTCTGGTTCCAGCACACACTCCTGGGCGCCCAGACGCATGGTGCCGCCCAAATCGGACTCCTCGGAGCGTTGTTCCACGTCGCCTTCGGATGTTTTCCACTCCGTGATCAGACCCACCACCGGATGCGCGAGGTCCTTCTTGAATTCGGTACTGTGCGCGCCTTCAAGACCGGCCATGTGACGCGCATATTCGATCACCGCCACCTGCATACCAAGACAGATACCCAGGTAGGGAATCTTGTTCTCGCGAGCGTAGCGCACGGTCTGTATTTTACCCTCCACGCCGCGCTCACCAAAGCCGCCAGGCACCAAAATACCATCCACGCCTTGCAGCAGATCGGTGCCCTTGCGCTCGATCTCTTCGGAGTCGATATAGCGCACCTTCACCTTGGTGCGGGTCCGGATACCAGCGTGCTTGATTGCCTCAATCAGGGATTTGTAAGCATCCAGCAAGTCCATGTACTTGCCGACCATGGCGATTTCCAGCGTGCGGTCCGGGTTCAGTTCGGCATCCACCACCGCTTTCCATTCGCTCAGATCCGCAGGCCCGCACTCCAGACCGAAACGCTCAACGATGATGTCGTCCAGTTGCTGCTCATGCAGCATCATGGGGATGCGATAGATGGTATCGGCATCTTCCAGGGCAATCACCGCACGCTCTTCCACATTGGTGAAGAGCGCGATCTTGCGGCGGGAAGAGGCATCGATCTCGTGATCGGAGCGGCACACCAGGATGTCAGGCTGCAGACCGATGGAACGCATTTCCTTCACGGAATGCTGGGTCGGCTTGGTCTTGGTTTCGCCGGCGGTCGCGATGTAAGGCACCAGCGTCAAATGCATGAACAGCGCGCGCTTGGCGCCCACTTCCACTTTCAACTGACGAATGGCTTCAAGAAACGGCAGGGATTCGATGTCACCCACGGTGCCGCCGATTTCCACCAGCGCCACGTCGGCATCGCCCGCGCCTTCCACGATACGACGCTTGATCTCGTCGGTGATGTGGGGAATCACCTGCACGGTGCCACCCAGATAATCGCCCCGGCGTTCACGGCGCAGCACGGTCTCGTAGACGCGGCCGGTGGTGAAGTTGTTGCGCTTGCTCATGGTGGTACGGATGAAGCGCTCGTAGTGCCCCAGATCCAGGTCGGTTTCCGCGCCATCGTTGGTGACGAAGACTTCGCCATGCTGGAACGGGCTCATGGTGCCCGGGTCCACGTTGATATAGGGGTCCAGCTTGAGCATGGTCACCTTGATCCCGCGGGCCTCGAGGATCGCGGCCAGGGAGGCGGATGCAATCCCTTTCCCAAGTGAAGATACAACACCACCGGTGACGAAGATGTAGCGCGTCATGCAAATCCCGTGAACATCAGTTGATTTAAGGAGGGGAGATTGTCATCTCAAGATGGGACGCCAGAATACCAGAAAGGCCAAGTCGACTCAATCGAACTGCCCCATCGAACCCGGGCGCTTGTCACCCACTGGCTGCCAGGCAATTACCAGGGCCGCAGCCCCCGATTCCAGGTATTCCCGGGCCACGGCATAGCCCGGCACAGCCGCCAGGGTATCGCCAAAATAAACCAGCGGCAGGCTGTTCCGCTGCCAGGGCGGCACCCCCCACTCCTGCAGAAGCTTCTTCAACGGACGCCGCATACCGGAAGGCGCCGGACGCATCACCTCACCCCCCTGACGAAAGCGTACAGTAACCACCTCATCCGGACGGGGCTGGCGTAACCCGAACCCATTAACCTCGCCAGCAGCGAGCGCCTGCAAACTCAACAGCCCCTGGGGCAGTTGCAGCGGCTGGCGTAGATCCCAGGGCAAAACCAGATCCGGCGTCGCCTGCGGCAATTCAGGCAGCAACACCAAACGGTCCCGGTAACGGCGCAGGATCGCACCCGGCCAGCGCAGTTCTGGCTCGGCATCGACCCGAGCCGGGAGCATTTCAGTGAAGATGCGCTGAAAACCCGCCTCGCCAGGAAAACCGAAGCCGGAGGATTGCAACCAATAACGCAGCAGATGCCGTTGCCGGGCTGCAGACAAATCCGCCAGACGGTGCAGGCATAACGACTGCGCATCGTCCAGCGCACGCCGGAGATCCTCCGCCGCCAGCTCCTCCAGCAGCTCATCGGCTTCCCGGCACCAGTCTGCACTGCGGGCGATCCGGCTCACCGTCGCCGGCCACTGCCGCTCCAGCGCCGGGATCACCTGGTGGCGCAGATAATTTCGCGCCAACGCCTCGTCCTGATTGCTCTCGTCCTCCACCCAGGTCAGCCGCCAGGCCCGTGCGATTTCCTCCAGTTCTGAGCGGGTCCAGTCCAGCAGTGGACGAAACAGCAGCCCCTGGCCGAGTCGGCGCTGGCGGGGCATTCCCGCCAATCCCCTAACGCCCGAACCCCGCATCAGGTTCAACAGCAAGGTTTCTGCCTGGTCGTTCTGGTGATGAGCCAGCAGTAGAACGTCGCCTTCAGCCAGTTGCTCGTTGAATGCCTGATAACGTACCTGGCGTGCCGCCGCTTCCAGCCCCAGGCCCTGCACCTCACCGACCTGCACCGACACCAGGCTCAGCTCAATGCCCAGACGGGCGCACTCGGCCCGGCAATGATCGGCCCAGGCATCCGCATGTGGACTCAAACCATGGTGGACGTGAATGGCTCGGATCGTGACCCGTGGGATTAACCGGCGGTAGCGCGCGACGCTGTGCAGCAACAGCAGCGAATCAAGTCCGCCACTAAGCGCGACACAAATGCTGCTGGTTGTGGGAATTTGCTGTAGATCCCGCAGCAGGCGCGCGCCGACTGCGGGGGGAAGTTCGGGGAAGATTTGGGAAGTGAGATCCAGATCGGCCAAGGCAGATCCGTTAATCGGGGCGGCCATAGCGGGTCAACCGCTCGTAGCGTGCCTCGACCAGTTGCTCGCGCGGGATTTTCTTCAGGTCTCGCAGACCTTCGACCAGCGCCACCTTGATATTCGCCGCCATCAGCTCAGGATTGCGATGGGCCGAACCCAGTGGCTCCTTGATCAGCTTGTCGACAAAGCCAAGCTCTTTTAACCGCCCCGCCGTGATGCCCATGGCTTCCGCCGCTTCCGCCGCGTATTCCGCGCTCTTCCACAGAATGGAGGCACAACCTTCCGGCGAGATTACCGAATAGGTGGAGTATTCCAGCATATAGAGACGGTCACAGACACCGATGGCCAAGGCGCCGCCGGAACCACCCTCCCCGATCACCGTCGAGATAATGGGCGTTTTGAGTCGCGACATCACGGCCAGGTTGCGGGCAATCGCCTCGCTTTGGCCACGCTCTTCCGCATCGATCCCCGGATAGGCACCCGGCGTGTCGATAAAGGTCAGGATGGGCAGCTTGAAACGCTCCGCCATTTCCATCAGACGGCACGCCTTGCGATAACCTTCCGGCTTGGGCATGCCGAAGTTGCGGCGCACCTTTTCCTTAACCTCGCGACCTTTTTGATGACCGATCACCACCACCGGCTCATCATTGAGACGCGCAACGCCCCCCACAATCGCGGGATCGTCGCCAAACAGGCGGTCACCGTGGAGTTCGTCGAAATCAGTAAAGATCAGCCGGATATAGTCGAGCGTATAGGGGCGGCGGGGATGACGCGCCAGACGTGCGATATCCCACGGCTTCAGGCCCGCGAAAATGCTCTCGGTAAGGCTGACGCTTTTACTCTTGAGGCGGTTGATCTCGTCACTGAGATTGACTTCACTGCCGTTGCCGACAAGTCTCAGCTCCTCGATCTTCTCTTCGAGTTCAGCGATGGGTTGTTCAAAGTCCAGGTAATACTGATTCATAGCGTACTGAATGAATAGGTCAGCCGGGGAATTTACCACAGCCATTATCTGGCCGCGAACGCATTCTCCGACTTTTGCCGAAAATGCGCGTAACTGTTAACAAAATGCACAAATATTTACTGTATGCGAATCAACCATACGACATTCTCACGCGCTCCTTACCAAGCATACTCTGCAAGGTCTGCAGCAGTTCGTCGCTGGGCTGCACCCGCCAGCCCTCCCCCAACCGGAGCTGGGAACGCGCCGATGTCCCGTTGTATTCCACCAGCACCGGGCAGCCCTGGCTGCGGAAGGGTTGCAGGGTCGCACTCAGCTTGCGGACGAAGTCCGGTGCAAAGTCGCCCTGCTCCAGCTTTATCACCAGTTCCCGCACATAGCGCAGACGAGCGGTGGTGATGTCCTCCAAGGTTTTGGCGCGCATCTTCAGCGAACCGGAGAACTCGTCGACACTCACCTCCCCCTCCACCACCAGGATCGCGTCCGACTGCAGCTTATCCCGGTTCTGCATGTAGGCTTCGGAAAACAACGTCACTTCTATCCGGGCGGTGCGGTCGTCGAGCGTCACGAAGGCAATGGTGGTGCCCTTCTTGTTCTTCATGGTACGCACGTTCACCACCAGACCCGCGACCAACTGCGGGCTGCGGTTGGGCTTGAGGTCCGAGATGGAGTTGCGCACGAAGCGGCGGATCTCTTTTTCGTACTCGTCGAACGGATGGCCGGTCAAATACAGACCCAGCGTTTCCTTTTCCTGCCGCAAGCGTTCCTTATCGCTCCACTCCGGCACGCCACGGGATGCGGAATAGACATCCTCATCCCCTGCTTCCGGCACCATGCTGCCAAACAGATCGATCATGCCGGCGCTTTCGTTGCGGGACTGCTGATCAGCCCGCTGCACCGCCTCATTGATACTGCTCATCATGCGCGCGCGACTGGGTCCGATATGATCCAGGGCACCTGCCCGGATCAAGGCTTCCAGCGCCCGCTTATTGACGCGCTTCAGATCGACCCGGGCGCAGAAGTCGAACAGATTCTTAAACGGCCCACCGGAGCGGCGCGCCTCGATGATGCTCTGCACCGGACCTTCACCGAGGCCCTTGATGGCGCCCAGGCCATAGACGATCCGGCCTTGGTCATCGACGGTAAAGGTGTATTCGCTGACATTCACATCCGGCAGCACCAGCGTCAGCTTCATGCGCCGGCATTCTTCTACCAGCGTCACCACCTTGTCGGTGTTCTGCATATCCGCGGTCAGTACCGCGGCCATGAAGGGCGCCGGATAATGTGTCTTGAGCCAGGCGGTCTGGTAGGACACCAGGGCGTAGGCGGCCGAGTGCGACTTGTTGAAACCGTAACCGGCGAATTTTTCCACCAGGTCGAAGATGTTGCCCGCCAGGTCGGCGTCGATGCCGTTCTTGGCACAGCCCTCAATGAAGCCGCCGCGCTGCTTGGCCATTTCCTCGGGCTTCTTCTTACCCATGGCACGGCGCAGCATGTCGGCGCCACCCAGGGTATAGCCGGCCATGACCTGGGCGATCTGCATCACCTGTTCCTGATACAGAATGATGCCGTAGGTGGGCGCCAGTACCGGCTTCAGGCCGTCGTACTGATAGTCGGGGTGCGGATAGGCCAGTTCGGCGCGGCCATGCTTACGGTTGATGAAGTCGTCCACCATGCCCGACTGCAAGGGCCCCGGACGGAACAGGGCCACCAGAGCGACGATGTCTTCAAAGCAGTCCGGCTGCAGGCGGCGGATCAGATCCTTCATGCCACGGGATTCGAGCTGGAACACCGCCGTGGTTTCGGCTCGCTTCAGGAGGTTGAAGGTGGGCGTGTCTTCCAGCGGGATGAACATGATGTCCAGCGGATCTTCACCCGTACCCGCACGCTGGCGATTGATGATATCCACCGCCCACTGCACGATGGTCAGCGTGCGCAAGCCCAGGAAGTCGAACTTCACCAGACCAGCCTTTTCCACGTCGTCCTTATCGAACTGGGTGACCAGGCCTTCGCCGGCCTCGTCGCAATACAGGGGCGCAAAGTCAGTCAGCTTGGTGGGTGCAATCACCACGCCCCCGGCGTGTTTGCCCACGTTCCGAGTGACGCCTTCCAGCTTGAGCGCCATCTCCCAGATTTCCTGCACCGCTTCCGCGTCGGAACCGTTGGTGAGGTAATCCCGCAGGGCTTCTTCCTGTTCATAGGCCTTGGCCAGGGTCATGCCCACTTCGAACGGGATCAGCTTGGAGAGCTTGTCCGCCATGCCGTAGGGCTTGCCCTGCACCCGCGCCACGTCGCGCACCACGGCCTTGGCCGCCATGGTACCGAAGGTGATGATCTGGGAGACGGCCTCGTGACCATATTTGTCCTTCACGTAGTCGATGACGCGGTCCCGGTTGTCCATGCAGAAGTCGACGTCGAAGTCCGGCATCGACACCCGCTCCGGGTTCAGGAAGCGTTCGAACAGCAGGTCGTAGGCCAACGGATCCAGGTCGGTGATCTTCAAGACATAGGCGACCAGGGAGCCGGCACCCGACCCCCGGCCGGGGCCCACTGGGCAGCCGTTGTTCTTGGCCCACTTGATGAAGTCCATCACGATGAGGAAGTAACCAGGGAAGCCCATCTGGATAATGATATCCAGCTCAAAGGTCAGGCGGTCCTCATAAACTTTGCGGCGCTCGGCGTAGTCGGGCGCGTCGCGGTCCAGGATCTTCTCGAGTCGTTCCTCCAGTCCGTTCCAGGACTCCTGACGGAAGAATTCATCCATGGTCATGCCTTCCGGCACCGGATAATTGGGCAGGAAGTACTTGCCCAGCTGCATTTCCACGGAGCAGCGCTTGGCAATCTCCAGGGTATTCTCCAGTGCCTCCGGAATATCACTGAACAGCTCGGCCATTTCCTCCGGGCTCTTCAGATACTGTTCCTCACCGAAGCGCCGCTCGCGCCGCGGATCGTCCAGGGTGCGGCTTTCATGAATACAGACCCGCGCCTCATGGGCGACGAAATCTTCCTTCTTCAGGAAGTGCACGTCGTTGGTGGCCACCACCGGGCATTCCAGCTCCTGCGCCAAGGCCACGCTCAGGTGCACACACTCTTCGTCGTTGACCCGGTTGGTCCGTTGCAGCTCCAGGTAAAACCGGTCCGGAAACACGCCCATCCAATGCTGCAGACGTTCCCGCGCCAGATCCATGCGGTTGCCCAGCAAGAGCCGGCCCACCTCGCCCAGCTTGGCGCCGGACAACGCAATCAGGCCTGCAGAGGCCGCCTCGATCCAATCCTGCTTGAGAACGGCCTTGCCCATGTGCTGGCCTTCGGTGAAGCCGCGCGACACCAGCTCGGTCAGATTCCGGTATCCCTCCTTGTTCATGGCCAGCAGCGTCATACGGAAGGGATTGTCCGACTCATCGGGATTTTCCAGCCAGACATCGCAGCCGATGATGGGCTTGATGCCCTCCCCCATGGCGGCGTTGTAGAATTTGACGAGGCCGCACATGTTGGATTGATCGGTGACCGCGGCGGCGGGCATGCCGAACTGCGCGAGTTGCTTGATCAGCGGTTTGATCCTGACCAGACCGTCCACGAGAGAGTATTCGGAGTGGATTCGGAGATGGACAAAGGTTGGATTCATGACCATGGGCGCGCGAAGACCTGCTGCGGATTGAGAGCGAATTGCGGAGTGGATTGGAGGCTCATTATAGGGGATGCCCCCCAAGGCAGCCACCTAATCTGCCCCCTCCGGTTAGGGCACTAACGCCTGACGCAGACTCGCCTCCGTCTGCGGCCCGAGCAGCGTCGTCCGCACCTGCCCGTCGGGGGCGATGACAATGGTTGCGGGCAAGCCCTGGGGCATCGGATAAGACCAAAGCGGCTGCGGATCGGTCAGGGCCACGTCGAATTCGATTCCCATCTCGGCGACTGCCTGACGCAAGGCAACCTCCTCCAACTGATCGAAATTGACCCCCACTACACGCACATCCTTAGCCTGATGCAGCCGATTCAGTTCTGGAATTTCAGTGCGGCAGGGTGCACACCAGGTTGCCCAGTAATTGACCAGGACCCACTGCTTGTTGGCATTGACGGCAGGCAGTCGCTCACCGGAGAGCAAGGGCAGCGAAGGCCGCTCGCAACCGCCTAATAGCAGGACCGTGATCAACAGCACCCAACGCATGACAGAGCTTCCTCTTCTTCGACGCCCGGATCCTAACACAGCCTGAAGGATCGCACCGAGAACCGGCGCCCCAAGATCGCCTGTCGTCACTGTCGCCTTGTGCTAGAATGCCGCTCTTTCCGATCGTGAGACTCAGGAGGTATGGCCATGGCGGACAGCGTTCGCATTTACCACAACCCACGCTGCTCCAAATCCCGGGAGACCCTCCAGCTGCTGGAAACGCAAGGCATCCAGCCCGACGTCATCCATTATTTGGACACACCTCCTGACGTCGAGGAACTGCGGACCCTGCTCAAGCAACTGGGACTTACCGCCCGTGACCTGCTGCGCACCGGTGAAGACGCCTATAAGACCCTGAACCTGGCCAATCCTGCCCTGACGGAAGACGACCTGCTGGCGGCCATGAGCGAGCATCCCAAACTGATTCAGCGCCCCATCGTGGTCAAGGATGGACAAGCCGTGCTGGGACGCCCGCCGGAAGCGGTTCTGGATCTGTTGCGCTAGATCCGGGGAACCCGGGGCTGGCGCGCCGGCCCCACCGTCCACACACTGATATTCTCGTCCCGTTTCCACTTGCGGAGCATTCATGTCCGATACCCCGTTCCAAACGTCCGCCGCACAACCCCAGCGTCCTACAAGTGCCAAGATCTGGATCAGTCACTGGTTCAGTCTCATCGGCTATCTGCTGCTGATCCTGCTTCTGGTGGTGACCACCTTCGTGTTTCCGCCACCCGCCGAAACCTCGCTCGCCCTGGTCCTCGGGGTCAAGCTGGTGCCGCTGCTGATTCTGTTGCCGGGACTGCTGAAGGCCAGCGACCGCGCTCACATCTGGTTGTGCTTCGTGGTCCTGCTGTATTTCACGCAGACGGTGCTGGATGTCACCGCAACCCAGGGCGCCGGGCTTTACATCCTCATGTGCGGTCTGACCCTGGCGCTGTTCGTGTCGTCCATGATGCATGTGCATTGGATCAAGAAAGCCGCCAAGCAGGTACTGCTGCAACAATCCAGCCCCTAGCGCCTGACCTAAGCTCTGGCGCAATAACAGGGCACCCGGTGCAGGGCCGTCTAGGGCCCTGCCCAGATTGAAGGCTATACTGAGGCATGCATTCATCCGCCAGTTGAGCTCCCGTTTGATGAGTCAGGTTTTTCAGCCATCCCGCGAACAATTTCTCACGCTTGCCGACGTCCTCCCGCAATTGATCAAGGATGGCCTGGTGCTGCAGGACGCCGCCGACCAGATCATGGTCACACCCCGCAGCCGCGAAGCGCTGCACCTGCATCCACTGGAAATTGTTGCCAATGCGGGCTTGCGACACCCGCAAACGGGCCGTGCGCTTGATCTCGACCTTCTGACCGACTGGCTTGCCACCAAGGCCGAACAACCGATTTTTCATATTGATCCGCTCAAGATGGACGTGCGCGGCATCGCCAGCGTCATGTCATTCGCGTTCGCCCAGCGGCACCGGATTCTTGCTGTGGAAGTGCGGCGGGATGAAGTCGTGATCGCCAGCGCCGAACCCTTCGTGAGTGGCTGGATCGATAACCTCAAGCACGTGTTGCGGCGGGATATCCGGCGTGTCGTCACCAATCCTGCCGACCTGCGGCGCTACACCGTCGAGTTCTACCAACTCGCCAACTCCGTCAACAAAGCCAACGCCGGGCGCAGCGACTCATCCGCCGCCGTGGGTAACTTCGAGCAGTTGCTGGAACTAGGCAATATTGCCAATCCGGATGCCAACGACCAGCACATCGTCAACATCGTCGACTGGCTGCTGCAATACGCCTTCGATCAGCGGGCCAGCGACATCCACCTGGAGCCCCGCCGGGAAATCTGCCAGGTGCGCTTCCGGATCGATGGCGTGCTGCACAACGTGTATGAACTGCCGGCCCAGGTCGCCACCGCCGTCATCAGCCGCCTAAAAATCCTGGGCCGCCTCAACGTGGCGGAGAAGCGCAAGCCACAGGATGGCCGCATCAAGACCAAAAATCCGGATGGCCAAGAAGTCGAGCTGCGTCTGTCCACGCTGCCGACCGCCTTTGGTGAAAAGATGGTGATGCGGGTGTTCGATCCGGACGTGCTGCTGAAAAGTTTTCATGACCTTGGGTTTAGCAGCGAGGACAGCCGACGTTGGGAAGGCATGGCGCAGCAGCCCAACGGCATCATTCTGGTGACTGGCCCCACCGGGTCCGGCAAGACCACAACGCTCTACTCCACGCTCAAGTCCCTGGCCACCGAAGATGTGAACGTCTGCACCATCGAAGACCCCATCGAGATGGTGGAGCCCAGCTTCAATCAGATGCAGGTCCAGAACAACATCGAGCTGAATTTTGCCGCCGGCATCCGCGCCCTGATGCGTCAGGACCCGGACATCATCATGATCGGCGAGATACGGGATTTGGAGACGGCCGAAATGGCAACCCAGGCCGCCCTGACCGGTCACCTGGTGCTTTCGACCCTGCACACCAACGACGCGCCGTCCGCCATCACCCGGCTACTCGAACTGGGCGTTCCCGCCTACCTTATCCGGGCAACGGTATTGGGAGTCATGGCCCAGCGCCTGCTCCGCACACTCTGCCCACACTGCAAGAAGTCCACGACCATCGATCCCACGGAATGGCAGGAAGTGACCGCCCCCTGGAAAGCCCCGGCACCCACCAAGGCGTGCCAGCCGGTCGGCTGCCTGGAGTGTCGCAACACCGGGTATCGGGGACGGGCCGGCGTGTATGAAATCATGCCCCTGTCGGCCAATCTGCGAAAGCTGATCACGGATCAGTGCGACATCGAGCAGCTTCGGGTCCAGGCTATCAAGGAGAACATGAAGACCCTGCGCCTGAGCGGTGCCCAAAAGGTGGCCAGCGGCCTGACCACCATTGCCGAAGTCATGCGGGTGACCCCGGCGAGCCGCTCCCAATAGCACCTGCTCGGCGGCCAGCCTAAAACCAGCTGACTGGATGTGGCCACTTAGTGCCCACGGCAGTTCAGTTCAGCGCCAACTGTGATAGAATTGCCGCCTGTTTGGTTCTGCAACCCGTCTATGGCGGCGTTGCATTTCATGGATTGTTGAGCCGTCAAGGCGAATGAGTCGCCCCCATGCGTTGTACTTCCGTTTTCGTTGTTTCCTGTCTCGCTGGACTGTTCAGCGGCTGTAGCTATAACAGCCACTTCGACGACAGCAGCTATCGCCCTCTTGGCAAGGTGAACCCGGTCAATCCACGCCAGCCCGTCACCCCGGTCAAGCCTGCCGAACCCGCCGCTCCACCTCGCTATACGGCCGACGGCTATGACGCGGATGCGCTGACCTCACTGCGCTATGGGCACGCCGTGACCATCGCCAAGATTCTGCAGACGGCGAAAATCCATTGCGCGCCCCGCCCGCTCTTTACCGGTGCGGAGACCGCCGAGATGCCTGAATTCTCCCAGTGCCGTTATCAGTTCCCCCGCCATTGCGGGAGCCATAGCTTCACCTTGCTGGAAGGACCGGATCAGGTCGCACTGGTCTACCATGATCATCAGAATCACCGCAGCATCGTCGACCAGATCTCCGACCGGCACTATGCGCGCCCGGGTCTGTGGGATTTGTCGGATAAGGTGAGCGTGACCAGTGCGTTTCCGGAACAACAGCTGGCCCAGCAGTTTCTGGGCAATCAGTGGCGGGAATGGGTGGTGGACATGAACGACAGCGACCGTGCTTTTTTCGGCACGACATACGCCAAGGCCGTCAACGAAGTTCAGGCCTGCTTCTAAGGTTTTTCTGCCGTTTTCTTCAAATCCGTTTGATTGCCGACCATCAGTGGGTGGCCTGCATCGGGTCTCACGAATGGCTGCCCCTGGGCGTCCGGCTGTACGCAGGACGACCGGAATCAACGCCAGGAATTCGAGCTGACCTGCCAAGGAACGGCCCTCCGAGAGGGAGAGCCGTTCCGGCGATGGCCGATTAGGCCTTCAGTACACGCCAGTCATCGAACGATGAGGTGCTGGATACTTCGTGCGTCCAGCTGATCTTACGATACGTCAACGACACGTCCTCCAGGTGCGTGAAATGCGCCTGTGAGGGATCCTGGCAGTTCGGCATGTAAGCCTTGATGTCGACAATGATGGCGTCTTCCAGCTTCACCGTGAAGTAGTGCTCCTGGGTGCCGGTTGCAGAGGTACGATACCACTTCACCTCACACTCGGTCAGACGCTCGCCGCTGGTCAGGGCTTGATACAACAGGGGCGAACACTTGTCGAACACCTTGGTTACGACGATGGGCTGATGCACGCGCTGACCGGTCGGCTGACCGCTCTGCGGATCACGGGGCAGCACGATGTTGTGCTTGAAGGCTTCAACCAGGATTTCATTTTCATGACCTTCCTGGAAGATGTTACCGACGGACTGCTCGGTGAAGTTGCCTTCGGTGATGAAGCCCTGCTTCTCGCCTCGAATCGTCATATAGGCTGGTGTTGGCATACTGATTCCATTCCTTCTTTTTTAATTAAACACACCGCGTTCGCGGCTCCTTTTGCCCAGTTTCCGCAAGGCTGGAATGACCCTGCGAAGACGAACAAACATTGATCGGCCCCCGAGGCCCGACCCTGTCCGGTTCCACTTATTGCGGCCGTAACAAATTGATTACCGAATTTCCCGCACCAAGCGAAAGCCGGTGCGCTGGTCTGGCGAGCCGCTGTGCCGCACATCCAGCTCCGTGGAGCAGGCCTGCTGCTGATTCCAGACGTCCCCTCCTCGAGCCCGCAACTGTGCCCCGCGGGTCACCCACTCCCGCACATTGCCGGCGAGGGCCAGAAAGCCGGCCCGGTCGGCCTCTCCCGCACCGCTCCCCTGTACGGTAGTCGCCTCTCGACAGGCACCGGCTGACTCACCAAGATTGGTCGCCAATGCCCATTCCTGGGCCGTTGGCAGTCGATAGCGGTGCCCGGTCATCTGCTGCAGCCAGCGGGCGTAGCGGTTCGCGTTGTAAATACTAATGTCGGTCACCGGCAGTGCGTCCGGCGCCTTGCGCTCCACACAGTCCCGGCTCAACCGACAATAGAAATTGAATTCACCGACACTGACTTCGCGACGCCCGAGATAAAACGAACGCTGACGCTCCACGTCCGCCACCAAGACCAGCTCCGGCCCCGCCACCAAGGGCGTGAGCCAATCCCGGCAGACGTTTGCCAGACGCAGGTCTCCCACCGCGACGTCACGGCAGGCGAAGCCGGCTCCACTCGGGGCACTCCATTGTTCATCCGGCAGCAGGCTTTGGGCCACTGCTCGATAACGGGTCCATACCGGCCCCCAGGGCTCATACCAGGCGAGCTGGCGCTGCAGCAGCCGTTGCACCCGCTGCTGTGCCCGCCCATACTGCAGCGGGTCTAACTCAAGCCCCACCAGACTGTCCCGTAACTGCGCCAAAGCAGGCTCGTGATTTTCACCTCGGTCCAGCACATCAACCAATTTCAGCGCCTGGCGCTCCACCGCCTCGATCGCGTTCTCGGGGGCACCCACACGCACCAGGGCTTCAGCGAAGAATCGGGCGCCTTCCCGGTATCCCAGTTGTGCCAGTGGCGCCGGCAAACGTTCCGTCAGGGTCGCGTAGTCACTCTGAAAGGAACGGATGTCAGCTTCGCGATCATGTGCCGGACGCAGCCGCATCCAACTGGCAAACTCCTGGCGCGCTTCCTCATGGCGCCCTACCCGAATCAAGCCCGCCATCAAGGGCACTAGACTGGCCGAGGCATCGCCGCTGCTCGCTGAAGTCTCGCGCCGTTGCGCGTCATACTGGCGGCGAATCCGCTCCTGATCCAGCCAGACCAGACTCGATTCCAGTTGACTGTCCTGTCCATCCCATACCACCATCCGCGCCGCCAGTTCATAGGCATCGTCGAGCGCCTGGATTTCCGGTTGGCGCCGGTAATCTCGAACCTTCTGTTCAAGCTCCTCCAGCAGCAGCGGCTTGACCGCAAGCCATACACGCAAGCGCCTGATCTCATCCAAAGCGCTCAGCCGGTCTTCAAGCCGCTGCAAATCTGGGGACCACTGCTGTTCATAGATGAAGGCCTGGTCGGCCAGCCAGTCCCGGCCGAGCCCCAAGCCAACGACCAGGGCGGCCAGAGCAATCCAGGCCCAGCGCCCCTTTCCGGATGACTTGCGCGCGGTTGAGGTCACCGCAAAGGCATCGGCCAACACCGCCAGCCCATCCTCATGGCTTTCATCAACCGCCAGCGCACGTGCCAAGGCCTGCCATTGATGTCGGGAAAGTCCCTGCGGGCGCTTCAAGGAAAGCTTCTGTTGTCGTGCCTCCAAGGCGGTCCGGCGATCGTAGGGATGACGCCCCGCCAGCAACTCGTAGATGACACAGGCCAGCGCATAGGTGTCGTCCTGAGGCGATGGATTCATGCCCTTAAGCCGCGCATAACTTGCGTACACCGGCGTATAACCATTGAGGCCGGTTGACCAGCCGTCCTGCGGGGTAACCGCATGAACCATCCGCGCCACGCCGAAATCCAGTACCCGTGGCTGACCGCGCTCATCCAGGATGATGTTGGCTGGCTTCAGGTCGCCATGAATCACCCCCTTGGAGTGGGCGTGCTGCAGGGCGGTGATCAGCCCCTGGATGATCGAACGGGTCGCTGACGAGCGTCTCGCCGCGGGCGTCATCTGGCGCAGATAGAGATCCAGGGTCGGCCCGCTCAGCCATTCCATGACTAGGTAAAACAAGGTGCCGTCGCGGTCGAAGTCATAGACCGCCACCAGGTTTGGATGCACCAACTGCTGGGCTCTTGCCGCCTCCCGCTCCAGACCGAAGCGGGCTTCCGGCCGGCGTTGCAGATCCAGATTCAGGATCTTGATCGCCACGAACGGCTGCGAGGCGCAGGCTTCAACCTTGCGCAAGTCGCGGGCCTTGAACACCCAGGCGGTGGCGCCACTTCCCAGCAGGGACTCGAGCACATAGCGATTGGCAATGCAGCGTCCGATGAGATCTTGCGGATGGCGCACGGCACTGTCCGGATCAGACGGTTCCACCGAGCGTGGCTTTTCCTGAACGGATTTCTGTTGCGCGCCGGCCTCGTCGCCCACCGGCGGCTCGTCGGCCGGTCCCGCAACCAAAATTTCAGCCACAATCGGCATGTCGGAGCGACTACCGGGAAATGCCTGTTCACGCGGCGCTGACGTCGACATCTCTCTTCCCTCAACCTACGGCAACGACAACGGCGGTCAAATTGTCCCGGGCAGGTCGGCCCAGGCCGTGTGCCTGCAACGCGGTGGCCGCATATTCAGGACTGGCCAAACCGAGCAGAATGCTGACCTCCTCAGGCTCAAGCTCCCGGTATAAGCCATCGCTGCACAGCAACAACATGTCTCCCGATTCCACGCTAAAGGTCCTCATCTCCAACTGCAGGCCTGGTCCCACGCCGACAGCCTGGGTCAAGGCATGGCGCTTCGGGCGCTGGGCGACTTCCTCCGGGCAATGTCCCTGTTCCAGCCAGCGCCGCTCCAACGTGTGATCCTGGGTCACCTGGAACAGATTGCCCCCCCGCATCAGGTACAAGCGACTGTCTCCGGCCCAGACGCAAGCGCACCGCATGCCGTGTGCCAGTAGCGCCACCACCGTGCTGCCGATACAGGTCTGCTCGCCAAGCTGGCGCGCACGCTCGTGCAGCTCGCGATTCACCTCGAACAGATGAGTCCGAACCTGATTCACGAACGCATCCAGTGTTTCCGGTCGATCCATCCGACTCAGGGCATCGACAATGGCCTGGCTGGCATAGTCGCCCTGGTCATGGCCGCCCATGCCATCCGCAACCAGCCACAAACCCTGGTCGGGTACACTGAGCCAAGCGTCCTCGTTGCGGCGACGCACATGACCAGGATGGGAGAATCCCGCCGAGCGCCACAGGGTGTGTCCGGGGGTAAATGAGGTTGACTCGGCACGCGCGCCAGGGTTTTGCGCCATACCAGCCGCCATACGAGACTCAGCGGTCAACAGCGACATGGGAGAATCCGGTGCATTGGGCACGGCATCCGCAGTAGGCGCGGCCGTTAATTTCGTGGTCATGGATATCCTTATCCTGTGCCTGATCCTTCCGGGGAGGCATTAGCTGCCACTGAGATCCGGTAACCGGAATTGCTGTACTTCCCGATGTAAAAGCACCTGCAGGTCGCTACCGCCCTGCAGGCTGTACACCACGCGCCGGCCGTCCAGCTCATAGGCCATCTGGTAGGGTCCACCATCCTGCACCGACTCCAGCTCGAACTGTTCCAACAAGCGCAGCAAGGACCAATTGCCATCGAACGAACGCTTGGACATCAGGCCGTTATAATCCTCAAACATCACGCCCACGCCCGGCATGGCGCGCGCAGCCGGCCATTCCAGGGACGTCGGTCGTTGCGGTCCATGGCGATAGCTCATGCGCTGATCATCCAGGCGCAATTCGAATCGACTGACGTTGGCATCCAGAAACAATGGGCGCAGTGCCAGTTTCACCTTGAAACCCTGCTCACCTGCGAATAAAGCCTGACGGATTCTGCGCGCCCGCTGGAACTGCTGTAGCAGCTCAGGACTCAAGGCCAGGCCCCGGCCGCTGATCTGACGCGGCGCCCAACGGTTACGGCCGGTTTCGACGAAGGGACTGAGATAATCGTCGAAAAAGCGCTGATTGATGCCGTCACGGCCAAAAAACTCGGAAAAATGTTCGAAGCTCGCCTCGGTCTTGGCCCGACTGAACAGCGGATAACGTCCTTGAAGGTGGCGGTCGTAATAGGCCTTTACCCCATCGTAATAGGCGACGGCGATGTGCTCCTGAGTCTGCTGCAACATGACGGCCCACGCCTGGTCCGCCAGATCCAGCACCCAGGACCGCACCGGTTCCGGCATCTGGCGCCCAACGATCTGCAGCTCGCTCAAAGGGTCGGTGCCGCCCTGCTGAAAACGCTGGGCCACCGCCCGAAACATGGTCTCCCGGCTGTTCCCCGCCGTCAGACCGCCGACGTAGTGCTGCAAATCGCCCAGACGCGCAAACAGGGGTGCCAAGGTGGTAGGCTCGCCCGCGCCCGGCACCAGCCGATGAATACTTTGAAAGCGCTCCCGGATGGTCAGCAGATAATCCGGTGTGGCCTGGTCGCCCACCTGCTCCAAGGCACCGCCGATACGAGCCGCCTTCTGGGCAACCCGTGCGGCTCGCTTATCGACCGCCGCCAAAACCTGCGCCTGCTCCGAAACCGCATCAGTGGCACCACTCAAGGCATACTGGGTATGGTCAGTCGTGGCCTTCAGCGCCATCCGCAACGGCGACGCCGGTGCCGTCAAGGCATTCAACAACCCCAGCAGGTGCTCCAGGTTATGGACCCGCACCAACCGCAGCTGATTCAGCGCCGTCTGCCAGTACCGCACATAATCGTCGGCATAGGTCTGCTGTTCCGAGGTACGCAGGCGCTCCAGGTCCTCACCGGACGGATGTGCATCGGCCGCACCCAGGATCCAGCGGGTTTCCTCGTACTCATCGAGCAAGCGATTCAGCTCAGGGACGAAAACCCGCGAGTAGCCCTGCAGCGTAAACAGTGCCGGCACTTCGAAGGTGCCGCCTTCAAACGTGGTTGCGCCCTCGCTGCCCATGTTCGCGCCGTAACGAAAGCCGCTCAGTCCCTGGTAGCGGGCCGCCTGTTTGACGCGCAAGTAAAGCTGCTGCTCGCGGGGAATCTGGTTGAGTTGATTCCGCGCCTGCTGAATCAGGGACTGGTCAACTGGCAACGCCTCCGGTTGTGCCCCCAACGCTTCCAGCACGCGCGCCTCCAGCCACTGCCGGGTAAGACCCCGTCCCTGCAGCACATCGGCACTATCCTCCGCGTACCAGCCCGCCAGCATGGCGTTGTCACGCCGTTCCGGCAGGGCCAACATGAGGTAAACCTTGAGTGCCGCCAGGAGCGCTTCCGGTTCCTGGCTGCTGGTCAGAATGGCTTCGGCCCGCTCACTCATCAAGGGCAGCAGAGCCTCCCGCAGCAACCGGGTCCGGTAGTCCGCAATCGGCTTTGCCACTTCATCCGTGACCGCAAGCCCCGGCCAGAGCATTCCTGGAGCCGTACCGCTGTCCGCCTGTGACCAGAGCTGCACGAGGGACAAGACCTGGGGCAGCGCCAGGTTCCGGCCTTCCGCCTGCTCCAGGCTCACATCCTGGCGTGACAACACCTGCTTGACCTGCTCAAGTCGCTGTTGACCAAAGCGGAAGCTCTGAACCTGCCAGACGGAGATCCCCCCGAACACCAGGGTCGCCACCAGCACCACGGCCGTTCCCGCCACCCAGCGGGAGCGGCGGTAAACCGAACTCCAGCCGGCGAGGCCCTGGTCGCCCCGCACCAGGTCCAGCCACCAGCGCTGGGTGAAGACCCAGGCAGGCTGAGTACCCGGGCGCGGCTGTGCAGGCCCAAGGGCCGGCACGAGACTGCTCTGCCCGGATGGGCTCAGGCGCTGGCCGGTGAAATGGATTCCCCGTAGCAGAACGCGGCTTGAGGCTGGCAGACAATAGCTCAGGGCATCGCTCAAATGGCCACACATCTGCTCGAAGCGGTTGGGAAAGGACATTAGCTGTTTGCGCCGGTCCAACTGCCGTTCCTGGTACAGCGCCCGCGTCAGCATTCCCTGCAGGCGCTGCTGCAGCTGCGCCAATGCCTCCGCCACATGGACACTTCGGTTACCGCCCAGCGCGACCGGCAAACTAATCCCGAACAACTGTTGTTGTTCCTCGGCGGTCAAGGTCGCGGAAAAGGCATCGAAACCAGGCAGTTGATGGAGATCGATGAGCATCAGATAAAGCGGCACGTTCTCAGTCGCGGCCAGCAACAGGTCCTGCAACCGATGGTTCAGGGTCTGCAGCAGATCCCGGTCTTGAAGGTCCGCAACCCGCATCAGGACAACCAGGCCTTGCAAGGGAACACCGTGGCGCCACTTGCGAATCCGCCGCGTCAGCAGCCGCCAGTAGTTCTCGGCCGGCTGCATGCCCAATTGATGCCAGGGGCCGGGAGTGTTTGTAAAATCCACTGCAAGAACGGTGGTTTCCGCCGCTGAATAATCCCGCAGTTGGCCTTGATGAGCCTGGCTGCCGGCCTGAACCGGCCACAGTTGGGTAATCGCGGTGGCGGCCTGCTCTTGCTCGCTCGTCAACACCAGCCACCAGGGCCGGAACTGACTCCTGCGCCAGCCGCCCCGCCCCGGCAGACGCCGCAGCCAGCGGTCCAGTTCACGGCGCGCCAGCCGACGTTGTTGGCGCTGCTGGCGAGCCTGCTCCATCAGCTCCACTTCGACGTCACCCTGCAACGCCTGGGAGCCATAGCGAACCAGATAATAAACCAGCCACCCCAGTACAACCGCCAGCGCCAAGACAATGCGCAGCATCAGTGAGGCCAGGAACGGTTCCCCCTGCCAGGACAGCAATGGCGCCACGAATAAAATCAGCAGCACGGCCAAAACAACCGCGACGAGCGAGGGCACGCCCCGCCCCTGCCTCAAGGGGATTAGATAACGCATAAACATCCTTGTTTCTTACAGCGCCTGGAGTGGTTCCAGTTGATGTTTGTCTTCTCTGATTTAATTAACCGCCCGGGACTAATAGCGAGCGTCAGACGGCGGTCCGGAAATGGCCAGAACCGTTCCGTTGCCAACCAACGGCACCTCCAGCGCCTCCAGGCGCTGTGTGACCTGCTGAGTATCCTGAGTCAGCAGCAACTGTAGCGTCACATGCATGGCCCCCAGACAGGCAACCGCACCAAGCAATAGCAGCCGCCCGAGCCAGGGACGCGCGACGGACTGCTGGGATAACGGCGGCTCGGCGCCAAGCGCCAGGGAGTGGCGGCGGTCGCCGGCGGTACGCTGCAAAAGCGCCATGATCATGTCACGCAAGCTTTCCAGTTTGCGTTGACCATCGGAGTCAACGCGATATTTGCCCTGGAATCCGAGGCTGAGTAACGTGAACAGCAATTCCAGCAGATGCAGATTGCGCTGAGGTTCATCACATGCGCGCTGCAGGATATTAAAGAAGCCCTGGCCGCCGTAGGTTTCACCGTGAAATTGGCTGAGCAGGCTTTCCTGGGTCCACTCATGAGCGCCGCCCCAAGGACTTGTCATCACCTGTTCATCCAAAAACGTACAGATCACATAACGCGCCGCCAGCATGATCGGCTTTGCCAGCCCCCACGCCTGTCCCCGCGCCTCAAATGCCTTCACCTGATGGACGGCTTGCTGGCGCAGCGCATGCATTTGTGCGTCTCGTGCAAGGCTGCTCATCTCCACCCCGAACACCAGCACCTCCTGGGCGGCATTCAGTAGCGGATTTCCCGCCCGTTCCTTATTTGGCCGAGGAACGTCGGAAGACCCTCCGTTCGACCCGCCTTCCCAGACTCTCGTCCGCTCGGAGTCAGCAAGTGGGTCAGCCACCGGCGAATACAGCGTCTCCTCGCCATACCCCGAGCGCCCGTCCTCCAGGAGCGTTTGCTCCGAGTCAATAATCAACAGCGTGCTATCGTCTTGCCCGTAAAGAGGCGAAATCCGTTCCATGGCCCAAATACTCTCAGTTACTTTCAGCGCTTCAGCGACCAGAATTCCATTTCAAGTCCTGCGATCTCGCCGGACACGTGAATCGCGAATCCGCCGCTCTGCTCTACGTCAGCCCAGAGATCCCGTTGCGCGTCGAGTTTGAAGTAGCAGTAACCAGCGTGATACGGCAGCTGTCTGGGAGCGGTTGCCATGGGGGTCAGCTTGCAACCCGGTAACTGCAAGTTGATGATGTCCCGCACCCGGCCGACGCTGCCGACCTTGATGCGCGCCGGCGCCAGCTTGATCAGATGATCTTCCGGCAGGTCCGCCTTGATTGCGATGATAAAGTCGCTGTTGCGGAGCAGACTCATGTCCGCCAACGGCACGACGGAGAGTCCGAATTTGCGACGATGCAGCGGCAGGCTGACTGCGCTTTGCTCGAATACCTGGGTCAGCAGCCCACGCAAGGTGGCGAAAAGATTTCCAAAGCCGGGTGCTGCGTCATTGTGGTCATACGGCACGCAGGCTTCGGCGAGGCGAGAAGTCTGACAGAGAGCAGCCAAGTCGCCATACAGCTCAACCAGTTGCTGATACAGCTGATAGGGATGTAACTGCGGCTGTCCCAGCGCCAGGCCCAGCACGGACTGATGCCGGTTCAGGGCCTGCAACAGCAGCAGATCGGCAACACTTGAGACCGATCCGCCACGCGCGCCCTGTAAACGCTCGGCCAAGGCCCGCGCACGATTCTGTACTAGATTCAGGATTTCGCGCCCCTGACGCTGAAGCAGCGGGGCCGTCGCCAAGGACAGGAGCGGTGGCAGGAACTCCCGTGACAATACCAGGCGCCCGTCGGGCTTGCGCTCCTGAATTTGGGCGACCGGCATGGCAACGTCGCCCGCCGCCAGCTGCCGCTCGGTTACCAGTCTCGCCCGCAGCCGTCCGGTGGCAATCGACACGGCGCGCAGATCCGACCCATGGCTGTTGGCAATTTCCTGCACACTGACGCGATAACGGGCCCGATGCCCCTCGTCGCTGTCCTCATGGCTTTCAATGCTGCCTTTCACCAGCGCGGGCACCACGAGAAAAATCCGGTCGCCCTCCTCAAGATCCCGTTCAATGACGAGAACCGTATCCGGATCATCAGGCAGATCGAACAAGGTTGCGTCCGGCAGAAGCCCGGCAGCCCGCACCACCGCGATTTTTCCCAACGCCAGCAGGGTTTCGTCGAGCTCCAGCTGGCTGAATCCCCAGCCGTAGGGCATCAGAAGTTGCAGGCGCCGCCGAATCTGAAAATCGACATAACGGTCCTGCTGTTGCAAATGCTGTGGTCGGAGGAAGAGACCTTCGCTCCAAATTACCTTTTCCATGGCTTTAACCTATGCGGGCTCTCGCGTGCACTCTTTCAACAACAGCGCACTTCAATACAACCAGACAGATAGTCCCGACATGACACCGCACCAACTTAAGCGGTGCGATGGGTCAGGTGGTTCAAATCCCTTTGAACCTTATTTTTCCAGAATACCTTGAGCCTGAAACACCAGGGTCTTGCGATTCTTCTCTTGCAGGGCAATCGGCATTACATAGCGCCAGTTACTGCGTTCGATGTCCCGATAGGCTGCAATTACCGCGATGTAATTGGTGTCAGCGGACAAGGCAGCCTGCACATCGGTTTGCTGACCTGGTGTCAGCAGCATCTCCTCCGAATTCACCAGATCCATACCGAGGGTCTGCTGATCAAATTCGTAGAGACTGAAAAAGTCGGCATTTTGGAAAATTGCCGGTGCCTTCAACTCATAGATGCGCACCACCAGCGGCGACGGTCTGCCCGCCAGATCAGGATTCAGATCCGACGCCGCCGTCAGGCGCAGGTCGAGTTTGGTGAGATCAGACTGGAACCAACTGGCACAGCCGGATAATCCCAGGACACTGAGAGCCAGAAGGAGCAGCGCCCGCCTCATTGTGGGCATGACAGCAGTGAAACTCATCGCCCACCCTCCCCATGTGTCTCCGTGCTCGACAGTGCACCTTGGTAGAGCTTGGCAAACCGATGCTCAAAGAACTCCCGGCGTAGCACTTCCTCATCACACAGCGTCGTCAGGCGCTTCTGCAGGGCCCGCTTCTGGGCACGGCGGTCCATCCAGCCACGGCGTGCGGCCTCCGCCTCTTCCGCCATTTCTTCACCGGCGACGAACTGGACAACCTCGCGGATCAAGTCCTGATAAGCCGCCTCCATCGCCTGGCTGTGTCCGACCAGATCGCTCGTGGCCTGAGCGAGTGCCTGTGCAGCAGGCAAACATTCCGGCTGCGGATCAACCAGCAACTGCTTGATGGCCTGCAGTTCATTGACGCAATACTTCAAAGGATTGTTTTCCTGGCGCTGAATCAATGTCAGACCAAGGTGGTACCGGTTTTTCTGCTCTGTACGAACCGCCAGCAATTCCATAACCGCCTTGAGGCTGCCCCGGAGTAACTGGGCACAACCCTGCAGCAAGGGCTCCAACGCCCCCTCGGGAATGCTGTCCCGATTAAGCCCCAGGGCTCGCAAAAACTCCCGCAAAGCCTCCTGATCTGACTGAGCAGTGCGGCGCGGCTGCGCCGCTTGGCTCATCCGGTCAGTCTGCGGATCGAAGGAGGATGCCTGCTTTGTAGGAGGTTGCGCCACGGGCGATTCCTGCTGAAAATCCAGAACTTGCGCCTGCCGCTCTCGCTTGGCCGCGGCATGAGGCACCACCAGATTCGGCACATCAACCGCGTCCAATGCCCATGCCAGGGCTTCCAGCTCACGCTCCAGCTCATCCTCGGGCGGCAGCTGTGAAGTCACTTTCTCGGGGGGAGTAATGGCTAATTGATCGGCCAGTTCACGATGTCCGGCACCAGTCGGAGCGCTTTCCAACTCATCAAAAAAGCTGGCAATGGAAGCAGGCAGGCCGATCTGCTCTTCAGCCTGTGCCCAGAGATGAGCGCGCAGCAGAAACGGCCCCATCATAAATTCATCCGCGTCGCGAATGACATGGCGGTTGCCCTTGCCTAGCGCGGTCGAGGCATGGTTGACGAACAAACCATTGGTACTGAGGTCTTCGATGAAAAAGGCGCCATCTTCAAAACCGATCTGCGCATGCTGATTAGAGAGTCTGCGCGAGGCGTCCGGCAGTTGCCAGGTACAATGTGCACCACGACCAATAGCGCCGCCGGCCTGCTTAAAGCGATGGCTGGCTGCAAAGGTAGGATCCGAGGCGGGAGGGTTGGTGACTGTAAGCATCAATTCCATGATCTTAACGTCCTAGTCTGCCACCACATCATGCACGATCGACGTACGCACCGCAGGGCATAGATTCCATTCAACTGGCGCGGAAGGTTAACAAAATCGATCCAGCTTGGCTAGGGTAAAGCCACAAAATCTGTCGCCACTACGCGACCCTTTGAATCCTCTGTACGGCATCACTAATACGCTCAAACCTGATCCGCATGAGCACCGCTTAATAGAGACCTAAACCTGCGACGATGGCGGAACGCTGGGATGAAACTCGCGAATAAAAATCTGCCAAAAAGCAATGAATAAGGTGGCCACCGCTGGACCGATCACAAAGCCGTTGATACCGTAAAGTGCAATGCCGCCAAGTGTCGAGAGCAATACGATGTAATCCGGCATTTGGGTGTCGCGACTCACCAGGATCGGACGCAAAATGTTGTCCACCACGCTGATTACCAGCGTCCCAAACGCCAGCATGACCACGCCACGAAACACATCGCCATTGACCAGAAAATAAATCCCGACCGGCCCCCACACCATAAAGGAGCCCACCACCGGCAACATGGACAGCACGGTCATGACAACGCCCCAGAGTACAACCCCCTCCACGCCTAGGATCCAAAAGATCAGAGCGCCCAAGGCACCCTGCACGATCGCGACAATCAGATTTCCCTTGATCGTCGCGTGGGCCACTTCGGAAAATCGGCGAAACAGCAGACGCTCGCGCCGGTCGCCCAGCGGCAGAGCCCGGATCAGGAGTTCGATGAGGCGCTCGCCATCCCGCAGAAAAAAGAACAGCAGATAAAGCATTAACATGAAGCTCAGGGTGAAGCGGATGGTCCCCTGGCCAATACTGACCGCCTGGGTGGCTAAAAACTGACTGCCACTGAGTGCGCCCTCAGAAATCCGCTCGCGCACCTGTTCGAAATTCATCCCGAACCGCCCCAGCAGCCGCTCCAACTCCGGCAATGACTGACGCACTCTTTCGAAGAATCCGTCGAACCGGATCTGACCACTTTCAATCCGCTCGTACAGCCGGGTACCCTCCTGTGCCACGCCACTGATCAGGAAAAAGAGGGGAATGACAACAACGAGCAGACTGGCAATCAGCGTCAGAAGAGCAACAAAGTTGGGGCGTTTCGGCATCCACGTCAGCAGGCGACGCTGCACGGGGAAGAAAATCAGGGCCAGGAGACCGGCCCAGAAAATAGATCCAAAGAAGGGGCGTAGAACGAGCGCAAAAAGGATCGTGACAACCACCAGAGATGCCAGGAACGCTCGATCTTGATGCTTGGGCTCCATTCCCTATCCATCTTGAGGAAAGCTGTTATTTCAGGCGAAACGGACCGTCAGGCAAAACGAATAGCCGAGAAGTCCACCGCAACCGGAAAGGGAGCCGCATCGGGCTTCTCGCCCTGCCGCACCAGCCAGTACACCTGGAGCCCTGCCGCCTGAGCAGCTTGCAACTCTTCCTCAATATCGGAGAGAAACAACACCTGATCGCCGGGCATACCAATCTGAGCAAGGATGCGGCGGTAGGCATCGGCTTCCCGCTTGCCACCAATGTTAGTGTCGAAATAGCCACTGAACAACGGCGTCAGGTCACCATACTCGGTATACCCGAAGATCAACTTCTGCGCTTGGACTGAGCCGGAGGAATACACGTAAAGCTGTAGGCCGTCCGCGTGCCAGCGCCGCAGGTGCTCGACCGCATCCGGATAGACATGGCCCTTGAAGTGGCCCTGCTCATACCCGTGCTTCCAGATCATGCCCTGCAACGTCTTGAGCGGCGTGATCTTGCGATCTTCACGAATCCAGGATTGCAGTTGGTCAATCAGCGTATCGGTCTCCTCAACAGGAACACCGCTAAGTTTTGCCACCTCCTGCAACTGAGCCTCTACCTCCGAATCGCCTCGCCGGCTGCGCACGAACTCGGCCAGATGGCTCGCCGCATAGGGAAACAGCACCTCGTGCACGAACGAGATGCTGCTGGTGGTACCTTCAATGTCGGTCAGGATCGCGCGGATCATGCCACCGACCCGGCCAAATGCTCGTAACGCGGCGCCTGGGATGCGAGATTTTCACCAGTGAACTGAGCGACCCAGCCTTCCGGATTGGTAAAGAGACGGATGGCGGTAAAGCAAGGCTCAGGCCCCATGTCGAACCAGTGTTTGGTGCCGTTTGGCACGCTGATCAGGTCGTGCTGCTGGCACAGCACCGCATAGATTTTGTCGCCAATATGGAGATAGAACAGCCCCTGCCCCCGCACGAAGAAGCGCACTTCATCTTCACTGTGACGATGCTCGTCCAGAAACTTCTTGCGCAGCTCCTCGCGGCTCGGATGATCCGGGTTCAGACTGATGACGTCCGCCGTCTGAAAACCGTTTTCCTGCTTCAGTCGTTCCACTTCCTCAGCATAGGTGGCCAGAATCTCTTCATTGCTGGCGTCAGCCGCCAATGGACGGGTGGGCCAGCGCTCGAAGCGCACACCCACACTCTGCAGGATACGCGCGATCTCCTCGCCATCCTGGGTCTCCAGCATGGGCGTGGTGGGTTCGCTTTCACGAAAGATGGTCAGAGTGCTCATCGGCTCAACCTCATCATTTCCATTTCACAGTTAATCAGAAACTCCATGGCCTCCACATGGCGCAGACAATCCGCCATGGTTTCGCCCCAGGTATACAGACCATGGCCCCGAATCAGGTAGCCGGGCGTCTCGGGATTCTCGCGGATATAGTCCTGCGTGATCTTCGCCAAAGTTGGAATGTCCTGGGTGTTGTTGAAAATCGGCACCTGCAGCTCCCCTTCATGACTGTGCACGCCAGGAAAGGCTTTTTGTAGTTCGTAGTCCCGAAACCGCACACTCTGCTCATCCGCCAGCAGACGACTGAACACCGTGGCATTGACCGAATGGGTATGCAGCACCGCACCCACGCCATCGAACAGCTGATAGATCACAGTGTGCAGCAGGGTTTCCGCCGACGAGCGACGCTGGGTGCCCACGGCCTGGCCGTTCAGGTCCACGACCATGACATCGTCGACGCCGAGCTGCCCTTTATGGCGCCCGGACACAGTGATCGCCACATGATCAGCATCAATGCGTGCGGAATAATTGCTGCTGGTTGCCGGAGACCAGCCACGCCCATACAAAAACTGGCCGGCCTCGATAATCTGCCGGGCCCGGACAGCAAAAATGGCTTGGTCGAACACGCGCATCCCCTCCTGTCAAAGCCGGTCATTATAGAGGCGTTGCCACCCGGCCGTCGATGGCGGGATGCGCCGGGAAGCCGCGCCCTAAGTAACTATCTCACAACCATTACGAGCGGATTCTGGGCAAGGCGGACTGAGCACCGGAGCGCAAGGACAACGCAGCCCAGGAGCCGTGCAGTAGGTTGTGAGATAGTTACTAAGCCCTAAGATGAGGACGGATTAATCCCGCCGGTCGCGCTCGTCCGGTTCAACCACCGACGATCCATCCGCCCGCTTCCACACCGTCGACGGCGGTGTGCGCTGCGAACCATCTTCGGAACGCCAGATAGTCTTAGGCGCCGTCGTTTCCGCTGGCGTTTCCCAGATTTTGGTTTGACCGATTTTGCCATCCTGGACACATCCAGCCAGAGCCACCAAACCGACAGTCAGTAGCCCAATTTGGCACACAGATTTCATAAACACCTCTAAAGCACTTGATGAGAAAAACGAAGGAAGTTTAGCAACGCAGGCAGCACCGTCCCATATGGCAACACTGGTTGCCATAAGTAATGCTCACAATTTCGAGTGGGAAACTTTACGGAGTCAGATTCCGCGCAAGCCGTGGCGCTCGCGGTTTTCCTGCTTGGCCTGCTCGCCCTTGCGCAACATCACGTAGACAGCACCTGTGCCGCCATGATGCTTTTGCGCACTGTGGAATGCCATCACCTCCGGCAGTTCCGGCAACCAGGCCGCCACATAGCTCTTCAGTAGCGCTTCCTGGTTCTGATTACGATCGCCTTTGCCGTGCAGCACGATGACCGAGCGCAGGTCGTACTTGTTGCAGTCGCGGATGAACTGGAAGAGCTCCCTTCGGGCTTCATCGACAGTTTTGCGATGCAAATCCAGACGCGCCTCAATTTGATACTGACCCAGACGCAGCTTGCGGAACACGCCATCCTGGATACCCGAGCGCTTGTAGCTCAGGACGTCGTTGCTCTTGAGCATTTCTACCGGTTGAGTGGTGAGATGATTTTGATCACGGAAGAACTCGCGCATGGCAGCGCTGCGGCGCTCGAGGTGGCCGGGGGTGAGTTCTGGGGTAGGTTTGAGGGTGACGGTGTCGGAGGGTTTTAGTTGTTCGACACCCTGCATTTCCTGCTGGAAGATATCATGCTCGTCGTTCTGCATGGGGCCTCCGAATACCTGTGGCACTTGACCAATGTGACTGCTCAAGGAAGCCGTCGTTCCGGTTACTATACCCAATCGGAGAAAAATGCCCAATTCAAATCCGTCATCCTGGCATGCACCAAGAAACTGGCAGTACCGGTTCTTGAAAGCTGTCAGAGAGCTTTCAAGCCTACCCTATTCCAAAGTCAGCCGCACTTTAAAGGGGCGAAAGACAGAACCGATTCCAATTGCATCCTGCCCCATACTGACACGTCCATCATCTAGCAC
>JAEZAA010000080.1 GCA_023430625.1 Pseudomonadota bacterium | reverse complement strand
TGGCCACGTCGGAGGACGATGCCGCCATCATCCGGGCAATTATCGCCATTGCCGACAGCATGAATTTCAAGGTGATTGCGGAGGGCATTGAACCGCCGGAACAGCTGGAGATCCTGCGAGATTTAGGGTGTCACGAAGCCCAGGGCTATCTATTCGGACGGCCCGAGCCGGCCGTGCATGCACGGGCATTAGTAGATGCAGGAGGAATAACGTAATTGAGGCGTCAATGCCAGCCTTGAACCGGCTGGCATTGAACGTTGAAGCAACGAGACAGTCGCGCCGATTAGAAGCGCGCCACTTCCCGCACCGAGCCATCCACTTCGGCGGCATCGATATAACCGATGGCGCTTGGATCACTGGCCACTTTCGACTTCACCGCGCCAGCATCCATTTCCGCCGGCGGATTGCCCTTGCCGGTGAAGATCAGCTTGGACCAATAAGCCTTCAACTGGCTGGCGTTCTTCTTCAGCACGGCGGCATCGAAGGCTTCCCGCGCCGGGCTGGCGTCCGTCTGGTTCAGCGGTGTTGCCGCAGCGCCCGAGGGGAATGCCTTGGCCTTACCCATGAAGATCCGCTCGGCGTCCTCCAGGCTGATGCTGTCCTTGTTGGCCGGGTTGACCACCAGCACGGTTTCGGCCTGGGCCAGGGAGGCACAGCCCAGGGCCAGTGCCATGATTACTGCATTGAATCGTTTCATGGCTACCCCCTTAGAACACGGTGTCGATGCTGAAACTGAGTAGGTTGGCGTCGCGGCTCGTGCCGGTCAGAGCCTCATCTCTTTGGTCATCCACCTTGGTGTACTGAACCTTGAGTGCGGCCGAGGGGTGGAAGTCGTAACGTACACCGACGCTGTATAGATACTCATTTACGTCCACACCATTTGCGTAGGCATTTACGGCGTAACGTAGTGCAGCATTCAAGCTGGTAGGATCTGTGACAACAATATCCTTGTGCAAGTCGCTGTTGCTTCGCACCTCGGAGCGCTCCAGCGTCACATAAGGCATGACGCTGCCAAACCGGCGTGCGGCTGACACGTAAAAGGCCTTCGTTTCCTGGTCGTTGTTATCCATGTCGATCTGGGTGGCTTCGGCCATCAGCAGGTAGTCATTCAGATCGGCGGACACCGCCACACCGCCGAAGGTATATTTGGCTTCATCATTGTCGAATGCCTTGGCCACCGCAGCATTTCCCGCGTCAAGCGCCAGCTGGCGGATAGCGGGTACTGCGGCGTAGCCTGTACCATCGATGGTGATAGTTGAAGAGACATAATTGGCCCGGAACGTCAGCCAGTTGTCATAGACCAGTGTCAGGGCACCGCCCATGTTTTTATGGATATTGAGATTCAACTCGCCGTCCATGCCGTCAACCTCAAGCCCCCGTTCGTTATAGCTGCCGGTGAACAGCTGCAGCTTCGCCTCGACCGGCCCCATCATGCGATCGTACAGCAGCGTGATGTTGTCGCCAGAGTTGATCGGCGAGCTATAGACGGATGTGGGTGGGCGCTGGAAATGATAGGCGTAGCCGACATCCAGGTAATCCGAGTGCAAAAACAGGGGAAGCCGCTGACGCCCCACGTTGACCCGCAGGTTGGGATTGAATTGATAGCTCAGATACAACCACTCGGCCTTCACCTCTCCGGTCTCACCGCGGGTTACCAACTGGCCGGTCACCGACAGGTTTTCGCCCAGATCGGATGATGCTTGTAGACCCAGCACAGAGTCAGGCCCAAAGGAAAGATCCTCGTCATAGCCAGCATGCGTTTCTTCACTGCCAAACGTCTTACCGGCACCCACCGACAAAAAGCCGTTCCACTTGATCTCCGCCATGGCCGGCGAAACCGGCACGACCACCAGGCCGGCCAACATACTCGCTCGAATCGCTCTCGTTAAAGACATACGGCAACTACCTCATCAGTTGATTCTTATGGTCCTTGCAACGACATTCCTGATCTTGAATTCTTATGAGCCACTCCCTCGCCACAGCTGGCTCAAGCTTTTGCAACCCTAGAGACGGAACTGACCTGCAATGGAACGCAGCACAGAAACGGACTCAGCCATCTCGCCACTCACCGCCGCCAACTGCTCGGAACTGGCGGTGTTGGCTTCGTTACCTTCCTGGATGAAGTGCACGTCGCGCATGATGGCTTCGGATACCTGCAACTGCTCTTCCGTCGCGGTGGCGATCTGGGTGTTCATGTCGGTGATGGTGCTGATACTGCTACGAATCTTTCCGAGGCTCTCGCTGGCCTGTTCGGCCCCCTGCACGCTACGCAGGGCAAGCTCATTGGCTTCCTTGGCCTTGCGCACGGCGTCGGCGGTGGCGCCTTGCAAGCGTTCAATAGTGCTGTTGATGTTCGCGGTGGATTGCTGGGTTTTGGCCGCCAGGCTTCTCACTTCATCCGCCACCACGGCAAAGCCGCGTCCGGCTTCACCCGCGCGGGCCGCTTCGATGGCGGCGTTGAGCGCCAGCAGGTTGGTTTGGTCGGCAATGGAACGGATGATGTCGAGCACGCTGGTGATTTCTTCGGAATCCTTGTCCACCTGCGCAATCACCTGGGTCACGCCATCCAGATGCGCGGCCAGCGCCGCAATCTGGCGCGTCGCGTCCTGCACCTGACGATCGCCCTGCTCGGTTTCACCCAGCCCGGCTTCGGCAGCGGACGCCGCCTCATTGGCGTTCTGGGCAATCTGGGTGGAGCTGGCTCCCATCTCGCTCATGGCGGCACTGGTTTCAGTGGTGCGGCTGCGCTGCTGAACCAGGGTGGCATGCACCTCGGCCGACAGTTGTTTGACCCGATTGGAGCCTTGGGCAACCGGCTCGGTGGCCTTCACCACCTGGGAAATAATGCTGTGCAGCTTGCCGATGAAGGCGTTAAAACTCTGGACTAGATCGCCCACTTCATCGCGGCTTTTCACTTCCAGCCGCGCGGTCAGGTCGCCATTGTCCTGACCAATGCTTTGGAGGGACGACACCACCGCCTGCAGGCTGCGCAGGATCGTGGTGGCAACGGGGATCGCGACCGCGAAGAGCAGTGCCACCAGCACCGCCCCCATGGCCAGCCCCGTGTTTACCATGTCCCGTGCATTCTGCTGGGCCAGGTCCAGGGCCCCCTGAAACTGCTGAGTCTGCTGGGTCTGAAATGCCTTGAGCAGGGAACGATACTGCTCAAGCTTGCCGGACATGGCCTCCGAGCGCTCCCCCACCGTGGCGAAATCAACGGAGCCGTCCACCATGCCCTTGGACAAATCGAATGCCGCGTCAAAGTAGCTGGTGAATGCCCGCTCCAGTTTCTCCACCTCGGCACTGCTTGCGGCATCCAGGCCGGGAAGCTGCTTCAGATCCTGCCGGATCTGGCCGGCCACCGCCTTGGCGGCTTCCAGCATATCGGCATCGCCCGCACTGACGGCACTACTGAGTCCCTCGGTTACCCGGTCGAGCGACACGGCCAGGCGATCGGCGGTCTGCAGCATGGGCATGCGCACGTCGCGAGTCTGTTGCAGTAACTCGGCATTGTTCGCCGTGCTTTGGGCCGACAGGGCGAGAAACGCGGAGAATCCAACGGCACCGATCAGAGGTATCAACAGAATCTTGGTGCGAACGGACGACCAGCGAATCAATGCCATACAAATCACCTTAAACGGGTAAGTCGCGAAATAACGTTTTGATGGTCCTAAACCGGACGAGGTGCGAATTGTCCATGTTCAGGCGAAGGCGGGATGTCGCTAATTCGCACCATTTGGATGCAGTGTAGCGAAGCTTTTAAGATTTTCTGTTGGGTTTTGTGATGCACCCAATCTTCACACTGTGTACATTGGGAGCATATTTTGCTAGAGCGGTGATTTTATTGAATGTATGGGTCGATAAAACAAAAGCAATAATTTTGTAATATTTTGCAACTGATTGGTTTTTGGGACTTTTGTCCTCTGTTTAAAACCTTTGCCGCCCGCTAGTGCACCTCGGCCTCGCGGAGGAGTTGTTGGATGGCGCCGCGCTCCATGGGCTGGTACAGGGCAAATCCCTGGGCCGAATGGAACCCGACCGCCTTGGCCTGCTCCACCTGATCGATGGTTTCGGTGCACTCGGCAATGGACTGGAAGTTCAGCACGTCCGCCAGATGCAGGATGGATCGCGTTACCTCCCGGCACTGCACATCGTCCGGCAGGCGCTGCACCAGCGAGCAGTCGATCTTCACGATTTCGATGGGCAGTTGGTGCAGGTAATTCAGCGACGAGGTCCCCCGGCCAAAGTTGTCGATGCAGACGGCGATCCCCCTGCCGTGCAACGCATTCAAGACCGAGCGCGCCAACTGTTCTCGTTCCATGATGACATCCTCGCCGATCTCCAACCGCAGGTTCGCGCCGCGCAGTTGGTAGCGATTGAGCAGGCTGTCGAGCAGCGGCAACAAATCCGGCGAGTAAAACTCCTTCGACGAAATATTGATGCTTACATAGAAATCCTGCGTCGCCACGGGAATGGTCAGCCAGGCCGCAACGGCCTCACAAGCCTGTTCCAGCACGAACTGTCCGAGCTGCATGATCAGGCCGGTCTCACGGGCGACCTCCAGAAACTGCTCTGGATCGACCCTGCCCATCACCGGATGTTTCCAGCGCACCAGCGCTTCGCACCCCAGCATGCGCTGCGATGCCAGATCCACAATGGGCTGGAAATCCACCTTGAGGGTCCGACGCTCAAGCGCCTGACGCAACTCCGCTTCCAGGTGCAGCCGCGCCATGCGCTGGTTGCGCATCTTGCTGTCAAAAATCACGTACTGGGCTTTGCCTCGCCGCTTGGCCTCGTACAGCGCCAGGTCCGCATCCCGTATTACGTCGTCTGGATCCAGGTAGTGGGCGTCCCCCAGGGTAATGCCGACACTTGAGCCGATGCGTATTTCCCGCCCAGACAATTCAAACGGGTCCTTCAGGCACTCCTGAATGCGGTCGGCGATCTGCAGCACCGTATGTTGGTTGTCCACTTCCTCCAACAGGAGCATGAACTCATCGCCGCCAAAGCGCGCCATGGTGTCCACTGGCCGCAGCACTTCCTGGATGCGCTGACTGAAGGCGTACAACAACTGATCGCCCACCAGATGGCCGAAGGTGTCATTGATGAGCTTGAAGTTATCGATATCCATGACGAACGCGGCATAGCGTTCCTGATAACGCTGAGCACGATCGATTACATGGCTGAGGCGGTCGATGAACAGGACCCGGTTACCGAGCCCGGTCAGCTTGTCGTGCAGGGCATCGTGCTGAAGCATGGCCTCCATCTGTTTACGCTCAGTGATATCGCGCGCAATGATCGAGGCACCGGTGGGCTGGCCATGAGCATTCAGAATGGGCGAGATGGTGAAGGAGACCCAGATGTCCTGGCCATCCTTGCGGCGGCGAATGGTCTCGCGCGCGCCGATCCGCTTGCCCTGCTTCACCAGCTCCAGCAGTTTTTGGGTTTCGTTTTTGCTGATCGAAGGGTCGAGGAAGCGGCCGTGCCGGCCCACGGCCGCCTCGGCAGTAAAACCATACAAGCGTTCGGCGCCCTCATTCCAGCTCGTCACGCGCCCATCGAAGGTCAAGCTGACA
>JAEZAA010000066.1 GCA_023430625.1 Pseudomonadota bacterium | reverse complement strand
CGCCAGCCTCATCCAGTCGGATGTGCCCATTGTGGTCCAGCATACCCGCCTGGACAGCCGCCAGGCGGAATTGGGCCTGCTCTCGACAATTGCCTATGCAAATGATGGCTGAGGTCGCGTCAGAAACTGGAATAACCAGAACTTGGAGTACCTACCGCCTGAGAGGAAAAACCATAAGCGCCAGCCGGCAAGAGGTCTGATGCCCGACGCCAAACACCCGTATCCGCCCATTGAAGACTATGCACTGATCAGCGACTGCCATGGTACGGCGCTGGTCTCCAGGTCTGGTTCGGTCGACTGGTGCTGCATGCCCCGCATGGATTCGGATACCTGCTTCGGTCGTCTCCTGGACTGGGAGGTCGGCGGCTACTGTGCCATCACACCAGCAGCCGAAGCCTTTAATGCCACCCGAGAGTATCTGGACAATACGCTGATCCTGAAGACGACCTTTGAAACGCCCGAAGGCAAAGCCTGTGTCTATGACTTTTTCTCCGTCCGAACGCTGGACGGGCGCAGCGACTGCTGCCAGCTGATTCGTATCGTCGAAGGCGTCTCTGGCAAGCTGGAGCTGGACGTCAATATCTCGCCCCGGTTTGCGTTTGGCGAGATTGCGCCGTTCATCCGCTGTCATGACAATGGCGTCTATACCGCCTGGGGCAGCAACCAGGGTCTTGCCATTTACTTTCAGGAGCCGCTGACCCTGCGGGACAACCGCGACCTCTACACCCGCTTCCACGCCCAGCAGGGCCACCGGTACTACCTGTCCATTCAGTTCGACCTGCCTGAGCGGCTGGGCGATTGCCAGTCCGAAACCCTGGCTCAACCGGATCAGCTCGACCAGGAACTGGAAATTTGTCATGCCTGGTGGACCGCTTGGCTGCGTCATCTGAAACCGGAATGTGCCGACGATATTCTCACCCTGAGGTCGGCCACGATCCTGAAGGGCCTGATCTATGAACCAACCGGTGCCATGATCGCCGCCGCGACCACCTCCCTGCCGGAATGGATCGGTGACGAGCGTAACTGGGACTACCGCTACAGCTGGATACGGGATTCGGTGTTTGCGGTACGGGCTCTGGACGAACTGGGCTTTGCCCGCGAAGCGACCCGTTTCGGCAGCTTCATCGAACGAAGTTCCGCCGGCAGCGCGGAAGAACTGCAAGTGGTGTACGGCGTGGATGGCAAACGCCGTTTACCGGAGATTGAACTGGACTGGCTGGAAGGATACGGTCGATCACAACCGGTCCGGGTCGGCAATCTTGCGGCGCGTCAGTTGCAACTGGATATGTACGGCGAGCTCATGGAACTGGCCTGGATACGCCACCAGAATGGGGAGGAAACCGATCCGAAAAACTGGGATGCCCTGGTCGAGGTGGTCAACCTGGTCTGTGACCGCTGGCAGGAGCCCGACCAGGGCATTTGGGAGGTGCGCAATGATCCGCGCCACTTTGTCTACTCCAAGGCCTTCTGCTGGGCCGCCATCAAGCGCGGCATCGATTTCGTCAATGTCTGCAAGGAGGATGCGCCGCTGGAGCGCTGGTGCAGGGTACGGGATGAAATTGCGGCCGCCATCGAGGCCCATGGCTACGATCAGCAGCGCGGGATCTACGTGCAGGCCTTCGACAATGGCCACATGGATGCCGCCTTGCTGCTGTTACCACGCTTCCATTACCTGGACTATGACGATCCCCGCATGGTCCGCACCACCGATGCAATCATCGACCAGCTTGACGAGCAGGGGCTCCTGCACCGCTACAACTCACCGGACGGGCTCGATTCACCGGAAGGCACCTTTCTCCCCTGCACCTTCTGGCTGGTCAGCTGCCTCGCCCATCAAGGAAGGCTGGAGCTGGCGGAGCGCTATTATCAGCGGACTCTATCCTGCGCCAACGACCTTGGCCTCTTTACCGAAGAGTACGACGTCAAGAATGGAACCCTGCTGGGCAACTTTCCCCAAGCCCTGACTCACGTGTCCCAGATCACCGCGCTGCAAGCGCTGATGCAGGCTCGCGCCAAACAGTCTGCCGCCTGATTTGCCGGACCATCTATACCAGGCAAATCAGGCCCGCCCGGCCTAATGATGCCGGTAGGCTTGCCGCATTTCAGGCAACCGGGACGGTATATAGTCGCGGTCTTCCTGCCGATTCAAGCGGTTTGCCTGGCCAGTCTCGCGATGTTGCCGGCGCAGCATCAGCAGACCGGCGGTCGCCGCCAGGCCCAGCGACGCCGCCAACAGTTTGCCACGATGCATGTTAAGCCAGAGTTGCAGACTGAAATTCCGGCTGCGTTCGCCAAAACGCCCTTCGGCGCCGAAGTCACCCGCCGCAGGCTGATAAAGATTGTCCTGCCGGCCCGCCGGCAACGGCTCATTGGTATGCTGGCCACTGTAGGCCTGACGCGCCATTAAATGATCCAACAGCGGTGCAATGACGCGATTGCCCACAATGGCCTTGGCCGCGGGCTGTCCAGCCCAAAGCTCGCGCCGGGGATGCTCCGCGACCCAACAGATCGCACGAGCCGCCAGCCTGGGATGATAGATGGGGGGCAGCGGCTGCGGCTGCTTGTGGAGCGTTGTGCGTCCCCAATCGAACTGGGGCGTGTTGAAGGCCGACAACTGGACCATGCTCAGTTGCACCTGACTACGGTCGTGGATCAGTTCTGAGCGTAGCGAATCGGTAAAGCCGCGGATGGCCGCCTTGGCGCCGCAGTAGGCCGACTGTAGCGGGATCGAACGGTAGGCCAAGGCGGAGCCGACCTGGATGATCACGCCCTGATTACGCGGCTTCATCCGCTTGAGCGCGGCGCGGGTGCCCCACACGTAACCCAGGTACGTCACCTCCGTCACCCGCTGGAAATCCTCCGGCGCAATTTCATCAAACGGGCTGAACACCGTGGTCATGGCATTGTTCACCCAGACATCGATTCGCCCCCACGCCTGCTCCACCTGGGCGGCGGCGGCTTCGACTTGCTGCTCGTCCGCCACATCGGTGGGGATAGCCATGGCCTCGCCACCGGCGGCAATGACATCCCGGCGGGCATCTTCAAGCCGCGCTTCATCCCGCGCCAACAGGGCAACCTTGTCACCACAGGCCGCAAATTCCCGTGCCGTTGCCCGGCCAATGCCGGCGGAAGCGCCGGTGATCACCACAACTCGCTGCTGCCTCATCGTCTGGTTCCTCCTCTGTCTCCTTCGTCAGCATTCTAAAGTCCCGCGCACATCCGGTTTGGCAGCGGGTCTTAACAAACTTTCGGTAACTGCTGAGACCGTATCGACAATTTGGACTCGCTAACTTTGCAGCTGATCAGTAAAACAGAAGTACCACCTCAGATTAGGTAGACCCACCTAGAGCTTTGGAGATAGCTTTCGACAACGTCGCGGACGGATCGGGACGGCGCTGCGTGCCCAGTCCTCCACGCCGGTAGCCGGACACCGCACCCCGGCCCCAGGTCGATCGGCTGATAGCTCCTTGGACACAGCGGATGGGCTATACATAGCACTAAGGGATATTTATGCACACTGCAGATCAGGAAGCCCCTGTTCAGGACCGGCTTACGGAACTGGAGCAGCAGATCGGCGATCTAGCCACACCTGCCGGCGAAACCAGTATCGTCCGCGCATTTGGTCCGAAAGGTGAAGTCTTTTATGCGGTCCAGGCCTTTCGCTACACAGCAAAGCCGCTGGACTATTTCGCCATCCGCTTGCGCAAGCTCGGCCACATCCGCTACATCGGAAGCCGCGAGCGCCCCATGTACGTCACCACTGCCGTCTTCAGCGAAAAGTACATGGCGCGGGAGAATGCGGTCTATGCCATCGTGAACCAGAACAAAAAGACGGTAACCATCGGACCGAAGGGCGCCTTGGGCATTGCCGACCCCGAGGACCGTGGCATGGGCCTGGGCTCCTTTGCCCTGTCCCGGATCGTCAACTGGCTGAAGACCCACTACTCCGACTACCGGGTGACCAAATCCAGCCTGCAGGAAATCGATGACGCCGACGAACGTGCCGGGCGCGACAAGTTCCTGTCACGCTGCGGGCTCTCGGTGGTCTATGCCAGCCAGCGCGGCAATGGCTACTTTTACGCCAACTCAGTGGGTGAGTTGCGGGAGTACAACGATCCACGGAAACTGGAGCAGCTCGGCATCGATGGCCTGTTCGCCACCTTTGCGGCCATGCAGGAATGGCACAAGGAACTCAGCAATGAATTCGAGGCGTTGCGCAAGCAGGAGAATACCCTGCAAAGTCAGACGATCCCCAACCTGCGTCGGCGCGCCCGCTGGCTCAGCGCGCTGGCAGCGGTACTGGGGGTTGGGCTCGGCGCGGTCGGCACGCTGGCACTGCTGACCCAGGCCTGATGGGCGGGCAGCGCCGTCGGCTGTTTTAGCGGAGGAAGCAGTCTTACAGAGTGCCTCCTCCGATCAATCCGGCGCCTTAGGGCGCCGTCTCCACCGTTTCGGATAGTCTCTCACTAACGTCCGCCACCAGGTCTCCGTTCGTGGCATTGCGCCCGTACAGGTCCTCCAGCCGCTCGATATCGTCCTCGCCCAGATAGCTACCGGATTGAACCTCGATCATTTCCAGCGGAATCTTGCCGGGGTTGGTCAGGCGATGGACGGCACCCACGGGAATATAGGTCGACTGGTTCTCCGTCAACAGGAAGGTGCGGTCATTGCATCGGACTTCGGCCGTGCCGGACACCACAATCCAGTGTTCTGCCCGGTGATGATGCTTTTGCAGGGACAGGCTCGCACCTGGACGCACCTGAATCCGCTTCACCTGAAAACGGCGGCCCATATCCACGGAATCGTAACTGCCCCAGGGCCGGAATACTTCCCGGTGGTTGCGCGCCTCGGGCCGCCCCTGCTCCTGCAATTGGTTCACCAGATGCTTGATATCCTGCACCCGGTCCTTGCGGGCCACCATCACCGCGTCCTTGGTTTCCACCACCACCACGTCTTCCAGGCCAACCAGGGACACCAGCTTGCTGCCGCCATGGACGTAACAGTTATGGCTGTCGTGAACCAGCACGTCGCCTTTCAGCACGTTGCCCTGCTCGTCCTTCGGGCCCACCTCCCATAATGACGACCAGGCGCCCACATCACTCCAGCCCGCGCTTAGAGGAACCAACCGGGCCCGCGTAGTTTTCTCCATCACGGCATAGTCGATGGAGCGGTCGGGACAGAACGCGAAGGCTTCCGCATCGATCCGCACGAATTCGAAATCGGACTGGCTTTGGCTCCAGGCCAGCTGGCAGGTCTCGTGAATGTCGGGCTCGTGCTGACGCAACTCTTCCAGGTACCGGCTGGCCCGAAACAGGAACATGCCACTGTTCCAGAAGTAGTCTCCGGACTCGACGAACTCACAGGCGCGCGCATGATCCGGCTTCTCCACAAATCGCTCAACCGGCAACGCACCCTCCGCCTCGGCCAGGCCATCGGCCTGCCCGCATTTGACGTAGCCGTAGCCGGTTTCTGCCCGCTCCGGACGAATGCCGAACAGGACCAGCTCGCCGGCTTGCGCCACAGCCTGCGCAACACTCAAGGCTTGCAGGAACGCGGCCTGATCAGTGATCAGGTGATCGGCCGGCAACACCAGCATCAACTCATCACCACGCCCCATGCCGACCAACTGCTGCGCGGCGATGGCCACCGCCGGCGCTGTATTACGCCCGAATGGCTCAAGCAGGATCGACTGGGCGCGCCGCCCGGCCAGGCGCAACTGCTCGCCCATAATGAAACGGTGCTCCTGATTGCAGATCACAATCGGCGCCTCGATCATCTCATGGTCGAGCCGCTGCAGGGTCTGCTGGAACAGGCTTTGCTCCCCCGTCAACGGCAGGAACTGCTTGGGGTACAACTGGCGCGAGAGCGGCCATAACCGGGAGCCACTGCCACCGGAAAGAATCACTGGAATCATCGTCCTTACTCCATTTCCAACTTGGTCAGATCCATTCGTCCTAAGCAGAAGGCGGTCTGGGCCGCCCTCTCATCATCCGTTAGCAACCTTCGGCAGCGGCATCCATGTGAAGGATTCCTGACTGCAAAGGGCGAGTGATGCCTAATAACCCCTTATGTTTGTACTCTCAATGAACGCGTAATACCAGTCGCTGAATAACTAGTTCGCCGCAGCCAGAGCGCCCTGGATGTCCTGTATCAGGTCATCCACATGCTCGATGCCCACCGACAAACGCATGACGCCATCATTCAAGCCCATGGCCGCCCGCGCGTCCGGCGCCAGGCCCTTGTGGGAAGTCCGGGTCGGCTGGGAGATGAGGGACTCAACGCCACCCAAACTGAGGGCGGCCTGAATGATCTGCAAGCGATCCAGAAAGGCATCCGGATCGATGCGGGTCTGATCCAGCTCGAACGCCAGCATCCCCCCGAAGCCTCGCATCTGTTCGCGGGCAATGGCATGGCCAGGGTGGCTCGGCAGTCCCGGGTACCAGACCTGTTTCACCGCAGGACAGCCTGCCAGAAATTCCGCCAGGCGCTGAGCATTTTCATTGTGCTGGTGCATCCGCAGGGACAGTGTCTTCAAGCTGCGTTCTAGCAACCAGGCATCTTGTGGGTTCAAAGTTGCGCCAAGGTTGATGGCGGTCGCACGAATCGGCTTCACCAGCTCGGCCTTGCCGAGCACCACGCCACTGCTCAGGTCACTATGGCCACCCAGGTACTTGGTGCCACTGTGGACGACCAGATCGAAGCCCAGTGTGAGCGGCTGCTGATTAATGGGGCTGGCAAAGGTATTGTCGATGACCGTGATGGCCCCCATCCGCCGCGCCTGGTTCACGACTACACGCAGATCGATGATGCGCAACAGCGGATTGGTGGGCGATTCCACGTAGACCACTCGGGTCTTTTCCCCAATGGCGGCGGCAATGGCCTCAGCATCCGCTTCCACCCACCGGATCTCCACACCGCGCCGGGCGATTTCTTCCTGCAACAACTGCAGGGTGCCGCCATACAGATCGGTTTGCGCCACCAGTTCGTCACCCGGTTGCAGGTGCGCCAGCAACGCCGCCGAGATGGCTCCCTGCCCCGAGCTGAACAAGACCCCGTCTTCCGCGCCTTCCAGCGCACAGAGCTTCTGGACCACGGCGCGCTGATTGGGCAGGTTGCCGTAGCGGGGATACAGCACCTCGCTGCGGTTGCGGTAGGAAAACGCCGAGGACGCACACAGCGGACTGTTGACGCCTCCACTGATGTCGTCGGAGACCGTGCCTTGATGCACACATTGGGTTTCTGGTTTCATGGTCCTGCCCATTGGTTGCTTCTTTCGTTGTTAAATTCCCTGGTAGGGATTAGTTTGCCTTTATGAACCTGATCCCGGCTATCCGCAAGAGTCCACTGCTACCTGCCATCCTGGCGGTTTACTGGTTAGCGGCTGTATCGGGCTGCAGCTCGATCAACGCCAGGGCGCCCTATCTCAGCCTCACACCGGAAGAATCCTTACGCGAAACCTATTTCGATGTGGAAATCCCCACGCCGGATGGCGAGGTGCTGGCTGCCACACTGTACCAGCCTGCCCTGGCACCCGGCGAGCAGGCGCCGCTGATTATTCACACCCACGGTTTCGGTGCCTTTCGCGCGTCGGGCCCCTATGGTCTGTATGCCCAATTCGTTCTGTCCGGGCGCGCCGCCGTTGAAGCCTGGCGCCAGGGCTATTGGGTTTTATCCTATGACCAGCGGGGCTTTGGTGAAAGCGGTGGCGATGTATTGCTGATGCATCCGGATTATGAAGTGCGCGATCTCAGTCATGTAATCGACTGGGCCGAGGCACAAGTGCCACGGCTGGCTAGAAAAGAGGGCGATCCGCTGATTGCGACCATCGGCGAGAGCTACGGCGGTGCGGTACAGATCCTCGCCAGTATGCAAGATGCCCGCATCGATGCCCTGGTTCCTATCGCCACCTGGTACGACCTGGCGGACGCCCTGGCGCCCCTGGGTCAGGTGAAATCCGCCTGGACCACGGCGTTAGTGGGAATCGGCACCCTGAGCAGCGGCTTCGATTTCGGACTGGCGCTCGATTACCTGGACCTGCTCGGCGGCACCCTGAGTGAGCCTGCAGCCAAGGAATTCGCCCTGCGCAGCCCCAGCCGCTATTGCGACCAGGGCCAAGCCATCCAGGCGGACGCCTTGTTTCTGCAGGGCTTTCGCGACAGCCTCATGCCGCTGCGCGCGGGCTACCGGAACTGGCAATGCGCGCTCGGCCATGGGCGCGATGCGCGACTGATCGCGATCCAGGACGGCCATATCCTGCCCTGGCCCATGCAGCGCTGGTCGGGTCTTCCGCTCTATAACACCCAGGACGATCTAGTCTGCGGCGACACCCGGTTTACAGCGGTCGAGATGATCCTGCAGTGGTTGGACGAGAAACTAAGAGAACATCCGCCTCAGCAGCGCATTCCCCCGCTCTGCGTCACCTTTGCCGACGACGAGGGTGTCGTACTGACTGAATTGGCAGAAGGCGGACCGGCGTTCGAAATTCGACCGACCCGCCTCAAGCTGTCCCAGAGCGGGTCGCTTGAGGTGTTACTGTCTCCGCTGGACCAGTTACTGGGCTGGATCGGTGCCGATTCACCACAACCGGCCGAGGCACAGGCCACCAGCGGTGGCTGGCTGCGCCCGGCCTTTATTCCCCTGGTCAACCTGAGTCAGCCCCAGGACATGATCGGGTTTCCGCAACTGACGCTCGAGCTTGAAACCGACGACGGACGCGGCCTGGTGTTTGTCGCGTTAGGCGTACGCGGCGCCCACAACCGCTATATCGACATTCTCAGTGAACAGTTCGTGCCCATCGCCGGTGCCGGAACTCATCGGGTGGAGATGCCGGCGGTTGCCCGCCAGCTCAAGGCAGGCGATACCCTGGTGCTGGTGGCCCAGGGTTTTACCGCGCAGTACTTCCTCAACCCCCAAGGCTGGCTGGGCTTTGCAAGCATCAGCGGCTCCGTCGAACTGCCCCTGCTGGACTCTATTAATCAGACCCAATCAGCCCACTAGGCGTCGCGGCAATCCGGCATGCCCGGGTTTACAGGTCCGGCTAATTTCATGAACCAGTTGCACCAGCCTGGGTACATGATGGCTCACCAACGGGATGCCCGTGGTCAGCACACTGACCGACAGTTGCCGGTCCGGATCGGCCCAGCACAACTTATTGATCAGGCCCACATGCCCAAAGGCCCGCTCCGTGTTGATCCCCCACATGCCGACCGGATTCGCCCCCAGCATAAAGCCGGCGCTATAGCGCATGGGAATGCAGAGCGTCCGGTCGAGCTGCATCCGCCCGTACTCCTCGACCGCGCGGCGGATGGTTTTTGGCTGGAATAGCTGCTGCCCGTTCCACTCCCCTTCATTGAGCATCATCTGGAAGAACCGTCCCGCCTCTTCCGCAGTGCCATAGATGTTGGCCGCCGGAATCACCGCCTGGTGCCAATGAGGTCCATTGGACACCTGCGCCGCCACTTCGAAACTGGCACCCAGGGCACGGTTTACCAGGTGACTGAGCGGAAACGGTGGGCGTGGACCGCTGAAGTAGTTGTCGGCCGCCTCTTCCACCTGGGCTGCATCCAGGCCGAAGGTGAAATAGCGCATGCCCATGGGCTGGCGGATGTAGCGGTCCAGGAAGTTCTGAATGCTGTCGCCGGTAACCTTTTCCAGGACGCGTTGCAACACGAAGCCACCGGTAATGGCGTGATACGCCAGCGTGCTGCCGTCGACACAGATCGGCCGCGCCTCGCACAGCAGGCGCCAGACTTCATCTGTATCGAACAGGGTTGCAATGGGCGTGTTGGGCGCCAGCCCCGGAATACCGCCCCGGTGCGACAGGATCTGGTGAATCGTGATGCTGCGCTTGCCGTGCTTGGCGAACTCCGGCAGATAGTCGCTGACCGGGTCCATGAGACTGACATGGCCCAGCTCCGCCAGCTTGTGCATCAGCAGCGCGGTGACGGCCTTGGAGGCAGAAAAAAGACAAACCGGCGTATCCGGTGTCATCACCCTTTTCGGCACCTCCCGCCCATCCTGTGGGCCATTACCGGAGGCGTGCCCCAGCGAGCGATTGAACAGAATCTGCCCCTGGCGCCGCACGCAGAGACTGATGGCGGGATGGGTCCCGGTCTTGTAGAGCTCCTGGGTTGCGCGCCAGATGCGGCCGGCGCCGCTGACGGAGATGCCCACATCCTGGGGTGCGACTTCCTGGTCGTGACGGATACGGGTCACCGTATCCAGATTCCGGTCGACATCGCTGAGATGCCACTTACGACGGACTACTTGCATGGATATGGCTTGCCTCAACTCAATACTGCTTTTACGACCTGCGTGCGGTCATGGCGAAAAGAGATGTACAGCTGTCTATAAAAGAATAGTCGCGGGCCTGGGGCTTTGCACTGAACTCACTGGACTTAACGGTACGACAGGTGCCTACATTAAAATGCGTGCTGCATCGGAGTTTCTTCCCTGACAGAACCTGCCAGAAGAAGTCGGATCGCTCTTTAGAAACCGCACATCAGCAAACTCAAGGACGAATTACCCTGTCGCTGGGTATCGGAAAATCAAGTATGAGTAGTCGCTTGTCGTCGACGTTGATTGAGCTCCAGGCGGCGGCCGAACGCATTACGGAACAACAGATAGCCCCCCGCGCCCGCGAGGTGGATGAAAACTGCCTGTGGCCTGCGCATTCCATGCAGGCCCTGGCGCAAGAAGGTCTGCTCGGCCTTCATGTCCCCGAGTCGTTGGGAGGCCGGGGCCAGGGACTGCTGGCCCTGAGCGTCCTGACCGAAACCATCGGCAAAGCCTGTCCCTCCTCCGCCCTCTGCTTCGGCATGCACTGCGTGGGGACCGCCGTCATCGCCGCCAAGGCGACAGGTTACCAGCAGGAGCGCTACCTGAAACCGATTGCCCGGGGCGAACACATCACCACCCTCGCCCTGTCGGAAAGCGGCACCGGTGCGCATTTCTATCTGCCGGAGACCAGACTGAGCCAGGATGGCAGCAACTTTATCGTCAATGGCACCAAGCAGTTCGTCACCAATGGCGGCCACGCCGATTCCTATGTGGTCTCCACGGTGGCGACCGGTGATGAGAGCGGGCTGGGAGACTTCAGTTGTCTGGTGGTGGACAAAGATACGCCGGGGCTGGAATGGCTGGAGCCCTGGAAGGGATTCGGCATGCGCGGCAACTCCTCGCGCGGCCTGCGCTTTTCCGACGTGCGGGTTCCCCAGACTCACCTCCTTGGCGAGCAGGGCGATCAGGTCTGGTATGTGTTTGAGGTGGTTGCCCCCTACTTCCTGATGGCCATGGCCGGCACCTACCTGGGTATCGCCCAGTCGGCGCTGGAAGCGGCCTCGGCCCACCTGCGCAACCGGAGCCACAGTTATTTCGAGGAACCGCTGGCGCAGATCGGCACCCTGCAGAACCGTTTCGGCGAAATGTGGGTCGCGGTGGAAAAGACGCGCTGCCTGCTCAGGGAAGCAGCCATTCGCGCGGACCTGGGGGAACCGGATGCCCTCCCCATGATCCTGGCCAGCAAGGCGGAAGCGGGCGAAACCGCGGTCACCATTGCCAATGAAGCCATGACCATCTGCGGCGGCCAGGCCTATCGCGAGAACAGCCGGATTGCGCAGATGCTGCGCGATGCCCGCGCCAGCCACGTGATGTCACCCACCACCGACCTGTTGCGCAGTTGGACCGGTCGAGCCTTGCTGGGGTTACCCTTGTTGTGAGTACGATTGAATCAGGCACAGAGTCCGTTTTGGTGATTGCTCCCGCCGCTGGCGACCCAGGCAGTTCCAGCCATCTTGCCCAGCGTCTGCGTAGCGCCAATTTCCAGGTGACCACGGCCGACGCGACCCGCGCCGTCGATCAGCTACAGGAGTTGGAGCCCGACGATTTGTCATTGGCCGCCGTTGTCATTGGCCCCGGTGTCGCCAATCCCATTGCGGTCGCCCGACAGGTACGAAACCACTGGCCATCCGGCCCGATTCTGTTCACGCCTGCAGCCGGCGAACGAGCCGCACTGGAAGCAACCTTGCGTCGCACCCCGCGACTGGGTCGGGAATGGTCTCTGGTCGATCCGGACAACGCGCAGCTCGCCCAGACGATCCGGTGTGCGGCCCAAGCGGCGCGGAAACGCTTGAATCTGCGCGCACGCCTGGACCAGGCCAATCAACAACTGTCGCAGGCACGCCGCACGGAGCAGCTCGACTTCCAACGCCTGCTTCTGCAGGTGGAGATTCTCGCGCAAGAAAAAGAAAAACAGCGCCGTCTCTATGAAGCCGCCTTATCCGCCACGGCGGATCAGAGCTTTGTTTTCAACCTGGAAGGACGCCTGATCTACGCCAACAAGGCCGCCGCCGATCAGTTGGAAATCCCCCTGGACCGCCTGATCGGTTGCGGTGTTGAGGATCTGGGGCTCGCGTCCGAGCAACAGGCCCAACTGCACATGCACCTGGCGGAAGTCATCGACCGCAAACAGCCGGTGCGGGCCGAAGTTCCTTTCAAGGCGCCATCCGGCAAGAACTGGTTCTTTGAATACATCCTGGTACCCGTGACCGACGACCAGGGCCAGCTCGAAGCCGTCGCCGGCACCACGCGGGATGTCACCCAGCGCAAGAAAACCGATGAGCGGATCTGGCGGGAGGCCAACTACGATGCCTTGACCGGCCTGCCCAACCGGCGCCTGTTCCGTGACCGCCTGACCCAGGAAATCCGCCATTGCCATCGCAAACGCACGCCGTTGGCGCTGTTCTTTATCGACCTGGACCGCTTCAAGCAGGTCAACGACCTGCACGGCCATGACGCTGGCGACAGCCTGCTGATCCAGGTGGCAGACCGTATCAACAGCTGTGTGCGTGAATCCGACACCGTGGCGCGACTCGGCGGCGACGAATTCACGGTGATTCTCACTGAGCTCGATGACGACTCCCATGTGGAATACACCGCCCGCAAGATCCTGGATGAGCTGGCCCGCCCCTTTCAACTGGACCAGACCCTGGTTCACGTGTCCGGCAGCATCGGCATTACCCTGTACCCGCGAGACGCCTTGCAGCCGGAGGATCTGATCCGCAACGCCGACCAGGCCATGTACATCGCCAAGAACAGCGGCCGCAGCCAGTTCAGCTTCTTCACGCGCCAACTGCAGGTCGCGGCGCTGCAACGACTGCGGTTGATCGACGATCTGCATTCCGCCTTGGCGGAGAATCAGTTCCGGCTGCACTATCAGCCCATTGTCGGCCTCGGGGATGGACAGATCCTGAAAGCGGAAGCCCTGGTCCGCTGGCAACACCCCACCCGCGGCCTGCTGCCACCGTCGGATTTCATCCAGTTGGCGGAGGAAAGCGGCCAGATCACAGCCCTGGGTGACTGGGTCTTTCTTGAAGCAACCCGGCAGGCGAAGGAATGGAGCATGCTCCTGGAGCGTCCGTTCCAGATCAGCATCAACAAGTCGCCCCTACAGTTCATGGCCCAGAATCATGACGACTGGTTCAACCACCTCAAATCCATGAAGCTGGCCCGTAACTCCATCTCGGTCGAGATTACTGAGAATGTCCTGCTGAACGCCTCCAGCGCGATCAACAACACCTTGTCGGCGTTCCAGCACGCGGGAATCGAAGTGGCGATCGATGATTTCGGAACCGGCTATGCCTCGATGGCATACCTGAAGAAGTATCATGTGGATTATCTGAAGATCGACCAGTCCTTCGTGCAGGATATGCTCTCCAACCGCAACAGCCACACCATCGTCGAAGGCATTATCGCCATGGCCCATAAACTGGGCATGAAAACCATTGCGGAAGGTATCGAGACCGAAGCGCAGTTAGTCGCGCTCCGGGACATCGGCTGCGATTACGGTCAAGGCTATCTGTTTTCCAAACCAGTGCCGTCCCAGACGTTTGAGCAGTTGCTGCTGCGATAATTCCGAGAGGACACCGAACGCTGCCTAGCGTTGTACCAGGCAGCAATCAGGCTGCGTTATGCCGCCGAGCGACCGGGTAACGCCCGCACGCCGCCAGTTGCTTTGGCTGCCTTGGTCTTACCGCCGAACAAACTACGCACCGCCTTGCTCACGAAGCCGAAGGCAGACGCATAATCGATGATGCCCACACAGGGTAACTCCGTACCCTTGGTCCAGGTGGGATTGCGAATCTCGAAGAAGCGGATCTTCTCATGGGTCAGTCGCAGCTCTTCGCTGATGGCCGCCACATCGCCCCGCAGGCATTGGGCGTTCTCGCCGAAATCGAGAATCTCGCGCGCTTGATCGTAATGTCCGGGAAACAGCTGCTCGCAGTAGGTCTGCACCACGCCCTGCAAGTGCGAGTCACGGCCTTCGGGATTCGGGTAGTAATGCTTGAAGTTGTTGGCCATCAACAGGAAGGTTTTATAGCCCTTGGAAATGAGGAACCAGAACACCGGGCGATGGGGCGACATCAGCTTCTGGGCGAGTACATAGCGGAAGAAGCACAGCTGCAGCGCGCGGCTGCCCCAGTATTCCTTCTCGATGATGGTGTCGCCACTGAAAATGCCTTTGCCTTTCAGCCCCGGTTCGTTCACATC
>JAEZAA010000006.1 GCA_023430625.1 Pseudomonadota bacterium | reverse complement strand
TCCACGAGTTACCGGCCGGCTTGAATAAGGCGAGGATTCGCGAGGCCTTGGCGCCAGCCACGCGCCAGCAGGTGCGACAGGAATTGGCTCTGCGCGATGATGATTTGCTGCTGGTGATGGTCGGGTCTGATTTTCGCCGTAAAGGTGTCGAACGGGCTGTCCGTGCGCTGGCGTCCTTGCCGGAGGCTTTGCGGGCGAAAACCCATCTTGCAGTGATCGGCCGTGGGGATCATCAAGCGCTAGCCAAATTGGCGGAGTCACAGCGTGTGGGCCAGCAAATACATTGGCTAGGGGCTCGTAATGATGTGCCACGCTTCCTGGCGGCGGCGGACCTTCTGCTTCATTTGGCCTTAAGTGAAACGGCAGGCAATGCGATCGTAGAGGGATTGGTTGCCGGGCTGCCGGTCATCGTGACGGACGCCTGCGGCTTTAGTTACCACGTTGCAGAGGCGCAGGCGGGAGCGGTAGTGGGCCAGGGGGGCTTTGATCAAAGCGAACTCAATCGGGTTTTAGCATCGGCGCTCAGCGATTCCGCTCGTTTGGCTCAATGGGGAGCGAGCGCGCTACGTTATTCAGATGAGGTCGATCTCTATAGCCGGCCTCAGCGGGCAGTGTCCATCATGGAAGAACTGGCCCAGAAAACCTAAGGTCTTGTTCGTCCCGTTCCAAATAATCGCAGATCGAATGGAGCTTAAAGCACGGTGGAACTTTCTGTAGTGCTCGAGGGGCCAAAGGTTGTGGCTTACACAGGAGTGGCTTGTTCCGATGGCAGGCGCTTGTTCTGCGCCGTGACACTCAGTGTTAAGGCGACTGATATCCACCAAAAAAACCATACGTCATTTGGCCGACTCAAGAGCTCCGTTCCATGTGCAAGGGATGCGACTGCCGCATAGGCTAGCAGGCTGAAAGGAACCGGGTCCCCGGCCGTTTTAGCCCACTTGCAGGATTTGATGAGGCAAATTGCCAGCATCGAAATCATCAGTGCAAGGGCAATGAGGCCACCAAAGAAAAACGTGCCCACATATAGGTTATGAGCGGTGGAAAAAGGCCGCTCACTCAACTGGAGCACTTCAATCTCGAGCGGTGTGCGTAATCCCATTCCCAGCAGGATGGACTTGTCCTGTACGATCTGAAACATCTTTTCCCAGATAGAAACCCGCGCCTGAATGCCGGCCACCTCGTCGAGCGCTACTTGAAAACGGTCAAACTGGCCCAGCGCGAGACCTGCGCCCATGATAACGATTGCGGTCGCTGCGAGAATAATGCCCTCCCGGTTGCGGATCCGAAAAATGATCAGTACTAGTAAGGCAAGCGCGAAAGCAACCATGGCGACCCGGGTTTGTGTTAATAGAAGCCCGCCCGCAAGGATGAAAAACAACAGGGCCGAAAGCCATCTCTGTCGATGATCTGCCTGGAAAGAGGCGGCCGCCAGCAATGCTGCAAAGCCATAGGCGACGCCGAGATCAACGCTGTTTCTAGGCCCGACGATGCCGGACAGGCGTCCCTGGCCCTGCAAAAGGGAAAACCATTCCCACGCATTGATCGAAAGCCCGATGCAGGCGCCAATTAACATGATGCGCATGACCTGCCAAAACCGATGAGGATGGCGGTATAAAAGTGCGATGCCTGATAAAAAGCAGATGAGATAAAGGACATGCTTCAGGCTCTGAAAGATGTCTTTCCCCGAACTGTTCTCCGTCCAGTAGGTGCTCGTCACCAGGTATAGAAGCAGCAGTAAAACTGCTAATCCGAGTCCGCTTTTGAAGATATTGCCTTTAGTCTTGATCAAGAAATAAAGGGCGGGCGGCAGCGCACAGACATAATAGAAGTTACTTAGAAGTTTTCCGCCAGACGTGGTGTAAAAAGCTGCGAGAAATATTGAGAAGCCCAGAATAAACCATGTTCTGATGCTGGTGGTGAAACTGGGTGTAGTTAATTTATACATCTTCTATATTTGCGGCTTTGGTCGTTGTGATTACTGCTTCCACAGGAGGACCTGCGGGCTAGGAAAACATCCTACGCATAGCGATTGCAATGCTGGATGGGAGGGTGGTGCTAAGGCCGGCGTTCAGCAACAGTTAATCGATGAGGTCTGCCCAGGCACATAGTGTAGGGCTGACGGTAGGGGCCGCCAAATTTGAACAACAATCGTCGGAGTAAAAATGGGGGCCAATATATAGCAGTTGCAGCCCTCGCTCAATCAACTCAGACGTTTGAAGCAATCACCGGGAGCGGTTGCTGGCTCTGCAATCCGGATAGGCTGCGCCGTTGCTGCTCACTGGTTAGCCGCATGAAGTCCGCAAGGCGCATTTTCGGGATGATGTCGCCTGACAGCCTGCTTATCAGCGATAGATTGTATAAGCCAATCTTGTGTTCGTCGTAAATGCGCGAGGCCAAGCGAAAGGAAGGCTCAATGGTTTGGGAAAAGTTCTTCTCAAGCTTGGATCTGAGCGTGTCATTTTCATCTTCATAAAACCTGAAGACGGAGGTCGAGGTGCCAAGGTCCATGCCGAGGATGCCAACCGCGCTGAAGCGGGCATATAAAGCGGTTTGTACTGCCCAGAAAGCCACCGTGGCGCCATCGAAAAAGCCGGCCGCAGGATCCAGGCTGAATCCCACCCGGTCATTTGTTTGCGAAAACTGATCGCAGACGCTGATGTTATTTTGGTTTTTGGCCCAATGATAAAAATCCGCTGGCGGCAGCGATGGCATGTTAAATCGTTTATTAGCCAGCTCCACCACAAAAACTCTGGCATCTTTAAGAAGCTCGGGGGCCATATCACAGGCCTGCCCGACGCAATTAAAGGCAAGAAAGCAGGGTATGCGCTGGTCAATCACGCGCTTGAATAATGAATACCGTTTCTCAACAAAGCTTGAATCGATAATAAAATAGGCATCGAACTTGATGGGGTGCGTATCCTGCAGAGCGATTGCGCCATTCACACCGATGACGAAGGTGTCGCTCAGGTCGGTCAAATCTTCATCTTTAATGGACTGGCCAGTGGTGATGATGAGGGTCCGCGAATAGGTCTTGCTCCAGGTCTTGATGTCCGACCAGGGAAGTGTTTCGAACAGACGGCTGCCTCGCCAGGTGACACGATTGATTCCGCCAGGCATCGGCTCCATTTTGAGATGCGGCCATACTTTTTCCATATGGCGCATATTTCTCCGGTGGAGAAGCCGATGGATCCGTCTATAGAGCTTTCGTCGCCATGGAGACATCAAACAGGGTCCTGTCGTTGTTGTCTTCGGTGGTCATAGTTACCATCAAGGCAGGCGCCGTCGCAATGAGGGTTCATACGATCATTGGCCTTTGCATAAGCGCGTGTAAAACTCCGTGGTGCGCTCTGCAATAGCAGACCAGCTGTATGAATCGCGTGCCAGCTGCTGGCCTGCGCGCGCCAGCTGTTCTCTAAATTCTTTGTCTCGACCGACACGCACCAGTGCCTCACTAATTGCGTGTGGGTCTTTGGGTGGAACCAGCAGGCCTGTCTGTTCGTGTTTTACAATTTCCGGAAGCCCCCCCACCTCGGATACAACCAGGGTTTTCCGTGAGGCCATGCCTTCCAGTGCAGACAGGCTAACAGCTTCCATCAAAGAGGGCATCATCACGATATCGGCAAGCGCGTTGACCTCGGGCATCTTATCCATGGGAATGTTGCCGAGAAAACGCACCTGACCCGATGCCTCGAACGGTGCCAATATTTCTTTAATTTCCTTGATATAGCTCTGATCTGTATTGACCGCTTCGGTGCTGCCGAGGAAAAGAAATTTCCAGGGAATTTCCGGTGCCTTTGCGATGGTCTGAGCCACCGCTTGGGCGAGAAAAATGACGCCATTCTTGCGTGCCATGCGTCGCGGGCAGAGCACAACCAGGTCCTGATCCTGTACGCCGTAGGCTTGCTTGTTCACACTGACCGATTCATGGAAAAGCTTGGTATTCACCCCATTCGGTATGTAGGTGATGTTGCTTTTCGGAAGTAACTTTTTCGACTTTTCCAGCAACTCATCGCTTACGGTGATCACGCCGGAAACTTTTGAGTAGGTCTGGCGAATGAACAGCATTTTGAGTGGGCGCTCGAAGTCTCTCAGAAATCGTGAGCTGTGATTCGTCCAAACCCAGGCAGATGCCTTGCGTGCCTTGGCTGCCGCATACGTGGTGTCTTGATAGTCATGTTGATGCACAACGTCAAAACGACCTAGGTCAGCCTGAGCCGCGTCAATGCCGCGCTCGGCTGCTTTTGAAAACAGTCGCTTGCGCAGCATCTTGTTACGGAAGGCGGATTTGGTGCGGTCTACCCCGACCCTGTAGATCGTCAGGCCACTGGCTCGCGTCACTTCGATTTGTTCGTTGTCACGCGCAACAGGATTCACGATCGCCACCTTATGGCCCAGCTCTGCAAGAGCGACGCTCAAATTGTGGACATGAGCGGCTATTCCGCCAATATTCGGCAGATAGTCGGTCGTGAGCATGCAAATATTCATTCTTGTGCCTTCCTTCCGAACGTAACGGGCATCGGTCGCTTCCAGTCACGTTGGTAAAACTTGTTCGCACGGCGGTGTACCGCCTGCCAGAATGCCTGGTTTTCACGCAGCTCCTGACTTGGAGACCGGTTGCTGTAGTGAGCGACAAATCGCAGGTAATCGGTACGCGTTAAGGC
>JAEZAA010000304.1 GCA_023430625.1 Pseudomonadota bacterium | reverse complement strand
ATATAAGTCTGACCAAGCGTGAAGCATTAACGCAGTCTGGAGAGTTCGCATGGCAGTGACGACAGAAAGACCGAAACCGGCAGTGCGCCACGATGTCAGCCTGCTGACCGAGCACGACATTTACCTGTTCAAGGAAGGCCGTCACACGCGGCTCTACGAAAAACTCGGCGCCCATGTGCATCGCAGGGGGCGTACCCAGGGGGTGCAGTTTGCGGTCTGGGCACCCAATGCGGAGCGGGTTTCGGTGATCGGCGAGTTCAATGGCTGGAATCCGACCTCGCACCCGCTGCAGGCACGCGGCGACGAATCGGGCATCTGGGAGGGATTTATCGCGGGTGTCGAACCTGGCACGCCCTATAAATACCGGATCAAGTCCCGTTTGGGCGGGGAGTCGTTCGATAAGGGCGACCCCTTCGCCTTCTATTGGGAGGCGCCGCCGCAAACCGCCTCCCGCGTTTGTGCGCTGGATTACGACTGGGCCGACGCCAACTGGCTGGAGACCCGCGCCCAGGCCAACAGCCTGCAGGCGCCCATGTCTATCTATGAGGTGCACCTGGGCTCCTGGCGCCGGGTGCAGGACGAAGAGAACCGGCCGCTGCGCTATCGGGAGCTGGCCCAGCCCCTGGCGGATTACGTAAAAGAAATGGGCTTTACCCACGTGGAGCTGATGCCCATCACCGAGCATCCCTTCTACGGCTCCTGGGGCTATCAGACCACCGGCTACTTCGCGCCCACCGCCCGCTACGGTACGCCCCAGGATTTCATGTATCTGGTGGACTATCTGCACCAGCAGGGCATTGGCGTCATCCTCGACTGGGTGCCGTCCCATTTTCCAGAAGATGCCCACGGGCTGCGCTCCTTCGACGGCAGCGACCTGTTCGAGCACAGCGATCCCAAGAAGGGCTATCACCCGGAATGGCACAGCTACATCTTTAACTATGGCCGCCACGAGGTGCGCTCGTTCCTGTTGAGCAGCGCGCTGTTCTGGCTGGATAAATACCACATCGACGGCCTGCGGGTGGATGCGGTGGCCTCCATGCTGTATCTGGATTACGCCCGGAAGCATGGCGAATGGATTCCCAACGAGCATGGCGGCAACGAGAACCTGGAGGCGGTGGCCTTTCTGCGCGACCTCAACGAGGCGGTGTACCGGGATCATCCCGACACCCAGACCATCGCCGAGGAATCCACTGCCTGGCCCATGGTGTCGCGCCCGACCTATCTCGGCGGGCTGGGCTTTGGCCTGAAGTGGAACATGGGCTGGATGCACGACACCCTGAAGTACTTTGCCCAGGATCCGGTGTACCGCAAGTACCATCAGGACCAGATCACCTTCAGCCTGGTCTATGCCTTCAACGAGAACTTCACCCTGCCGTTCTCCCATGACGAGGTGGTGCACGGCAAGGGCTCCCTGCTGACCAAGATGCCCGGCGACGACTGGCAGCGCTTCGCCAACCTGCGCACGCTGCTCGGTTACCAATGGACCCATCCCGGTAAGAAGCTGCTGTTCATGGGCTCGGAGTTCGGCCAGTGGCGCGAGTGGAACCATGACCGCAGCCTCGACTGGCATTTGCTGGAGCATGGCCAGCACCAGGGCGTCAGCCTCTGGTTGCGGGATCTCAACCGGCTCTATCGCAACGAGCCCGCCCTGTATGAGCGCGACTTCACGCCGGACGGCTTTTCCTGGGTCGACTGCCACGACTGGGAGCAAAGCACCCTGAGTTACCTGCGCCAGGGCAACGATCCCGACGACACCCTGCTGGTGGTCTGCAACTTCACCCCCGTGACCCGCACCAACCAGCGGGTCGGTGTGCCTCGGCCGGGCTACTGGCGGGAGCTTCTGAACAGCGACGCGCATATATACGGCGGCTCCGGCCAGGGCAATCTGGGCGGCGTCGAAACCACCCCGGTGGCCGCCCATGGCCATTACCACTCCCTGCTGCTGACCTTGCCACCCCTGAGCCTGCTCCTGTTCAAGCAAGACCGCGGCGCCAACCCTGAACGCATGCTCAAGAGTGAGACCCTGGGATGAACCTGAAAGACGGCAAGAAACGGGTGGTGATCGAAGGCGTGAAGCCGGAGGTCGACTGTGGACGCTTTCCCGTCAAGCGCACGCTCAACGAAACCGTTCGGGTGGAAGCGGATGCCTTTACCGACGGCCATGACGCGGTGGTCTGCCTGCTGCAGTACCGGCGCGTGGGAGAAGTCGGCTGGACCGATGTTTACATGGAGTTCCTCGGCAACGACCGCTGGCGTGGCGAGTTCAAGGTCGACAGCCTGGGGCGCTGGCAGTATCGCCTGCTGGGCTGGGTGGATCATTTCGAGTCCTGGCGCCGGGAGCTGGCGCGGCGCCAGGATCCCCAGGACATCGCGCTGGCTCTGCAGATGGGGGCGGAGCTCGTTCTGCAAGGTGCGCGCCGGGCCAAGGGCGTCGATGCCAAGGCTCTCAAAGTCTGGGCCCAGAAGCTGACGGCTGACCAGGAGTGGCAGGCGCGCCTGAAGATTGCGCTGGATCCCGAACTGGCGAGCCTGATGGCACGCTATCCGGACAAGAGCAACGCCACCGAATACGGCCGCAAGCCGGAAATTGTGGTCGACCCACCTCTGGCCCGCTTCAGTGCCTGGTATGAGATGTTTCCCCGTTCCTGCGGCGAGCCAGGCACCCATGGCACCTTTGCCGATTGCGAACGCTGGCTGGAGCACATTGCCGCGCTGGGCTTCGACGTGCTGTACCTGCCGCCGATCCATCCCATCGGCCGGATCAATCGCAAGGGACCCAACAACGCGCTGGTGGCCGGCCCGGACGACCCCGGCAGTCCCTGGGCCATTGGCGCGGAGGAGGGCGGGCACAAGGCGATTCATCCCCAGCTCGGCACCCTCAAGGAATTCAAGGCGTTCGTCAAACGGGCGCGCGAACTGGGCATCGAGGTGGCGCTAGATATCGCCTTCCAGACTGCGCCGGATCATCCCTATGTGAAGGAACATCCGGAGTGGTTCCGTTGGCGTCCGGATGGCCGGGTGCAATACGCCGAGAACCCACCCAAGAAGTACGAAGACATCTACCCCTTCCATTTCGAGTCGGATGATTGGTCGGCCCTGTGGGAGGAGCTCAAGAGCATTTTTATCTATTGGGCCGAGCAGGGCGTGCGGGTGTTTCGGGTCGATAACCCCCACACCAAGCCATTCGCGCTCTGGGAATACATCATCACCGAGGTCAAGCAGGCCTATCCCGAAGTTCTGTTCTTGTCGGAAGCCTTTACCCGGCCCCGGATCACGCACCGCCTGGCCAAGCTGGGCTTTTCCCAGTCCTACAACTACTTCCCCTGGCGTAACACCAAGCAGGAGCTGGTGGAGTACCTGACCGAACTCAGCCAGGACGAGAGCCGCGAGTATTTCCGGCCCAATCTCTGGCCCAACACGCCGGATAATCTCACCGAGACCCTGCAACTGGGCGGGCGCCCGGCCTTTATCACGCGCTTCGTGCTGGCCGCCACCCTGGGCGCCAGCTACGGCATCTATGGGCCGGCCTATGAGCTGATGGAGCA
>JAEZAA010000277.1 GCA_023430625.1 Pseudomonadota bacterium | reverse complement strand
CAGCTCCGCCAGATCGCGCCCGGCTTCCCGTAGTTTGACATCCGGGCTGCGGCGCCAAGTGCCACTGCTGGAGCAGGGGGCGTCCACCAGTACCCAATCGAACCCGCCGCGGACATTCTGTGGAAACGCGGGCAGCGCCGTGCCGTCCCAGCGCAGGGTCTGGAGGTTATGAAAGCCGGCGCGCTGGGCGCGTGCTTCCAGTTCCTTGAGCTTGTGGCCGCGAATGTCGCTGGCCAGCAGTCGCCCCTGCCGTTGCAGCCGGGCCGCGATCTGCAGCGTTTTGCCACCGCCGCCCGCGCAGGCATCCCACACGCTCTCGCCCGGCTGGCAGGCAACCGTGGCGCCCAGCGCCTGGCTGGCGAGGTCCTGCACTTCCAGCCAACCTTGCTGCACGCACTGAAACCGGTTCAGGCTACCCTGGACTTCCAGCGCCACGGCCTCGTCGTTTACTGCAATCACCTGATCGGCCAGCTCCGCCAGGATCTCCGCGCGCCGCTCCGGGTGGTTGATGCGGATCCAGACCGGTGGCCGCCGGCTTTGCTGCACCAGCCATTGCTGCAGTTGTGATTCGCTCCAGTGGGAGGCTTCGGCCCGTGCCTGCAGCAGGGGCAGGTAGTCCTGGGGAATGCCGTGCCAGAGGAGCAGTGCCGGTAACGAGCCCTGCTCGGCGGCCTGACGCACCTCGGCAAAGGCTGCTGCCAGAGCGTCGCTCAACGGCTCCGGTTGCGGCAACAGGGCTTGGTCTGCGGGTGTTTCCAGGTGGTAGCGGGTCTCGACCAGGGCAAAGAAAGCATCCTGATCCAGCTGGCGCCATTGCTCGGCGCGCTCGTCCGCTTGCGCGGCGGATGCGGTCAGTACCGGCGTGGCACCCGCCGCCAGGATCTGAGCGGCGAGTTCGCCAAACCGCAGGGCGGCGAACAGCCATTCGCGGTACAACGCCCGGTCGCGCTTGCCAAAGCGGCTGTGCTGCTTGAAGGCGGTGGCCAGCCAGCGGTCGAACTGAAAGAAGTCTCCCGCCTGCAGGTAATCGAGCCAGAGCTGCTGGGCGATCTGCCGCTGGCGGGCGGCGCGGGACCTGTCCGGCGTCACGGCTTGGCGGGCCTCGCCTTGGACTTCAGCTTCAGGCGTCCAGCCTTGGGCTGGGCCTGGGCGGGCGACATGGCGCGGGCGGCGCGGCTGCCACTGCGATGCTGGCGCCAGTACTCGCCCAGAATGATGCCGGCCGCCAGGCTCACGTTGAGGCTTTCCACCTGGGACGAGCCGGGGATGCGGACGCAGAGCTCGCTCGATTTGAGGGTATCCGTGGTCACGCCCTGGGATTCCTCGCCGAATACGATAGCGGTGCGGGCCGGCAGTTCGGTGCGGTACAGGTCACGGCCCTGATGGCTGGAGGTGGAGAGCAGGCTGAAGCCGGCCTGTTGCAGCTGTTCCAGCAGTTCCGCCATGGAGCCGTATTCCACCGGCTCCACCCATTCGGCACCGCCCTCGGCCACCCGTGCCGCGGCGCCCGACTGCAACAGGTTGGCGTTCTCCACCAGCACGGCGGGCACGTCGAAGTGGGCACAGCTGCGCAGGATCGCGCCCAGGTTATGGGGATTACCCACGCCTTCCAATACCAGCAAACAGACGGTGGGCCGATCCTTGAGGCGTTCGAGCAGCTCCGCCACGGGCGTGGCTGGGCGTTTCTTCATGAGGAAGCAGACGCCGCCATGGTGGCTGGATTGGGTCACCTTGGCCATCTCTTCGTCATCGATGACGCGGTAGGCTTTTTTCTGCTGGGCCAGATAGCGCATGGTCTCGCCGAACTTGCCGGCAATGCCCTGGCTGAAATAGCCGCGAATGATATCCTCCCGCCGTTTCTGGAATGCGGCGAGGCAGGCATTGACGCCGTAGATGCGGTATTCGTTCTGGCGCTCCGCCGCAGCCGGGTGTGGCATGCGTTCTTCCAGATCATCGAACTCCAGGCGCGGCTCCGGGCGAGGTGGGCGCGGCTTGGCCGGGCGCCGATCGCCGCTGACCGGTTTGCCGGGACGGGCGGCACGGTCGCCGGCCGGACGCTCACGCTGTGGGCGTGGCGATTCCGGGCGCTCCGATCTGGCGCCACGACGATCTGGTGACGGATCGCGTGCGGCGTCCGGGCGTCGGGATTTGGGGGCGGGCTTGCTCCGGTCGCTGGGGCGGGAAGAGGAAGCATCACTGGACTTCGGGCGCGCTTTGCCCCAGGGGTTGGATCGATCGTCTGCCACGGCTCGTACTCACTGGCTGAAAAATCAAACAGTATATCAGGCTTTGGCATGGGCCCCATGCGTAAAATCCAGAGAGGCTCATCCTAAAAGAGGTGCCAGATGAAAACCCAGGTTGGATTCTCTCCAAGGATTATAAGGTCCCAGGTCTTCCGGTCCGTGACGCCCTGGTTTTTGCTGATGCTGAGCGCCTGCGCCCAGCAGGGTGGCGAACCCGGCATTCAGGCGTCCGAGCGCCTGGCCTGCCAGCGCGCGGTGCCCACGGAGGAGGCGGCTTGTCTGGAGCGGGCGCGGACCGGCACGGTGATTTATGTGCCCGAACGGCTGGCACATCCGGGCGAGCGGCTGGGGCAGCGGCGCGGGCCAGACTGAGCGACGGCGGCTTTACGCTCCCAGCCTTAATCACTCCCCCTTAGCGCTCACGCACCACAACCCGGGCCTCATCGCTAAAGCGCAGGCCTTCGATGTGGACCGTACCCATGTCGCCCTGGGCGCTCGGTACCGCCGGCTGAATGTTCCAGTAGGTGATCCGCTCCACGTACACCGGCAGTGCCAGCGAAACGCCGCCGTCCACCGCCTGGGGCTCGCGATCACCATAATCCACGCCGACCACCTCCCGCTGGTAGTTCAGGAACTGGGACAGCGGGCTGAGCAGGTTGCCCAGGGCGAACAGGGCATCCAGGCTTTCCTGATTACTCAACTGGCCCTCCTGTGCCTGCTCAATGGCGTTGGTCAGCACATCGATCTGGGCTAGGTCCGGTTCGATGGTCCCGCCGGTGACGGTGGCCATCTCGCCCGGTGACAGAGCCTCGACCGCAAAAGCCTGGGTTGTGGCTGCGAAAGACACTAAGAGCAAGATTCGTCTCATGCGACTGTCTCCCTGGGTCCGCGTAAAGCGCACTCCCTTCGCCGGGAATGGCGAAGATTGGCCTAAACGTGATTTACGGCACAGCTATAATGTGACACGGTTATCATCATATTATTGAGAGCGGAGCGGGAGATGTCGAAGATTCGGGCGATGCCCATCAAAGCGTCATAAAACTGCTACGTTGAAATAGGTACGATGCGACGGGAATTCGCCTATCCAGGCCACGGTATGCTTTTACGGAACCGAGGGTTATCAGCGGAACATCCCGTTTTTCAAGCTTTTGCCTGAGTTGTTTCGGGCAAGCGAAATTAGAATGCACCCGACTCGTCAGGTTGCAAGGTTGGATGTCTGCATATGATTGAGAATGGCGATTTGATCGTTCGCTATTTGGAGCGGTTAGGCGTTGAGTACGTTTTCGGTGTTCCTGGCGGCAGTATCGAGCCATTGTTCAATGCCCTGGCGCGTAGCGCGCGGCGGGGCGGACCTCGCGCCGTCGTAGCTCGCCATGAATCCGGCGCGGCTTTCATGGCCGACGGCTACACCCGGGCCACGGGCAAGATTGGCGTTTGCTGCGCCACCTCGGGGCCGGGCGCGACCAATCTGATCACCGGCGTGGCCAATGCCTATGCCGATGGTATCCCCATGCTGGTTATTTCGGCCCAGCCGGCAATCGAGCGCTTTGGCCTGGGCGCCTTTCAGGAAGGGTCCTGTACTGGCATCAACACCCTGACCATGTTCGAGAGCTGTACCCGTCTCAACACGCTGGTGTCCCATCCCGCCCAGGTCGAGCCGAAACTGCTGATGGCGATCAGTTATGCCCTGAGCAACCAGCCCGGCCCCGTGCATCTGAGCATTCCCCTGGACATCATGCGCGCCAAGGTGCCGGAAACCGAGGCTATTCTGAACCGACGCGCCTTTATCAACCATGAGGTGGTGCCGAGTTGGGATGCCTTGCACGTCATCCTGAAAGAGCTGGCCTACGTGGAAAAAGCCACTCTGGTGCTGGGCGAGGGCAGTCTCGGCGCGGTGGATGATTTGCTGGCCCTGGCGGAATCGCGTAACTGGCAGATCGTCACCACCCCCATGGCGAAAGGGCTGGTGTCCGATTTCCATCCCCTGTACCGGGG
>JAEZAA010000244.1 GCA_023430625.1 Pseudomonadota bacterium | reverse complement strand
GCCCACCAGGCATAGCGATACTGGCGATAGGCCAGCAGGGAACGATGAAATTCAGCGGGAGCCACGCGCATCATCGATCCCTCAGCCGTTGTGAAACCAGATCGTTGAAGCGAGCCGGTTCAATCCGCACCGCAGCACCGGTCGGACAGGCCCGCACGCAGGCGGGACCGGCCTTGACGTCCTTGCAGGCATCACACTTCACAGCCTTCTTGAACGCGTTGGGATCATCCGAATGGCTGCTGTCGTGATGCTGGCCGGGACCGCTGCCGGCACCAAACAACAGCCAGCTGAAGAGGCTTGGTTTGGGCGGCGCCGGATAAGCCAGCTTGATCACGTCGTAGGGGCAGTTGCGCTCGCAATTGCCACAACCGATACAGGTGTCTTCGATATAGACCTCACCGGACGCCATGCGGTGAATGGCATCGGGCGGGCAATCCTTCATGCAGTGAGGGACTTCGCAATGCCGGCAGGCAATCGGCAGATGAACCGACGCAAAGGATGGGCCGGCCGTCCGGTCCAGGCGCGACACGCCGTTATGGGTCTCGGCACAGGCGGTTTCACAGTTATCGCAGCCGACGCAGAGATCCTCGTCGATCACCAGCACGTCGGTGGCCTCGCCCAAGCCTTGGTCCATGAGGAAGGACAGCACGCCACCGTCGCCGATCTGGGCGGTTTGCTCGGTTTCCTTCACCAGCCGCTGCCGGGTTCTTTGCTGGAGGGTTTCCACCAGATCCGGTGCCACCTGCAACAAGGCCCGCAGGCAGCTGCGATGGATCACCAGGGTTTCCGTATAGATGGCGGCACGGGCGGAGGTCATGCGCAGCGGGCTGCCCATGAGCGCCATTTCGCCCACATACTGCCCGGACGGCACCTGAGAGAACACCATCTCGCGCCCATCCTCGTCCCGCGACAGGGTGACCGAGCCAGTGCGGATCAGGTGCATGCTGTCGCCGGTCTCGCCTTCCCGGAACAGGAATTCGCCCTTGTTGAAACTTTCCAGCTCGCACTGCCGGGCAATGGGAGCCAGTTCCTCGAAGCTGGCATTGGGCGCGAAATTACGTTGCAGGGCGCGCATGATGAAGACTTCATCGAGGCCGCGCCGCACCAGCTCGTTGGAGTTGATGAGCTTAACCATGGTGCGTCGGGGCGTTTCCACCAGGACGCAATCGCGCCCGGCGCGGGCGGTACCGGTGCGGCGCTGGCCCGTCATGAGGCCCAGCTCGCCATAGAACTGGCCCGATCGCAACGTTACTTCCTGGCCGTCTTCGCCAGTGACCAGCAACTCACCATCCACCACCGTGAAAAAGCTGTTGGTGAAATCGCCCTGGCGGAACAGCACATCGCCCTGTTTGAGTGGCGCGCCACTGCCAGGGGGATAGCTGGCGCAAATCGACACCACCCGGGAGTCCAGCATGAGCTCGCGAAACTGCAGCGACGTCAGCGCCCGGAACATGGGAATACGCTGCTGGAACAGGGTCAGCGACTCGTCCACCTCCAGCCCGTATGGCAGTTCGTTGAGCTTGGCTTCCAGCAAGGGATGGTCGGCGGGTTTCACCGGCTCGCCCAGGATATGCTCAATGACCTCGTAGCCCTGATTCATGGCCTGCTTGATCAGCGGATTACCGGCCAGCGCACCGAGCACATAGAGGCCCGGCACGTTACTCTCGTACTTGGCGGAAAGTTCCGGCACCGCATTGGGATTGGCGTTGGGAAACTGAATGCCGCAGGCTTCCACGAAATCTCGCGGCGGCACGGCACCCAGCCGGGCAATGATGCGGTCACAGGGAATCTCCTGTTTGCCATCGCGGGTTTTGATGACGAACAGATAGGGTTTAGCGGCCTCCGGAGTGGCTTCGATACTGGCCGGGCTGCTGCTGTAGCAACACTGCAGCTTGCCGCTGTCGATGGCGTCGAGAATCAGCGCCAGGTTACCTTCCTTGGCCCGGGCAAATTCGTCGCGCCGGTTGACGATATAAACCTGGTTGCGATCCGCCAGTGCCACGGCGTTTTCGATGGCGGCGTCACCGGCGCCGACCACCACGACGGTTTCGCCGCGATGGGCGGCCGGATCCGGCAAGGTGTACTGCACGCAGGGCAACTCTTCGCCCGCCACGCCCAGCTTACGGGGATTGCCCTGCACGCCGATGGCCAGTACCACATGCTCGGCACTCAGGCTTTCGCCATTTGCGAGTTTGATCTGGAAATCGCCTTTCTGGCCGCGGATCGACTGCACCTCGGCATTGAAGCGAACGTTGAGGTTCAGCTCCTGTGCCCCGCGCTCCCAGGCGCCCAGCACCTGCTCCCGGGTGCCCACGTCGAACTTAAGTTCTGCGCGCAGCGGCAGCACGCCTGGCTCGGCCATGACGTGTTTGCCCACCTGATAATCCTGGATGGTCTTGGCGATTGCGGGCGTTGCTTCCAGCAAAACGTATTTCATACCACGCTTGGCGGCGCGCGCGGCGGCACTCAATCCGGCCGGCCCTGCACCCACGACGACGACCTGATAGGCCTCGGACATACTGGTACACTCAACTCAGTCGTCTTCCGCCACGGGTCCGTTCGCTCAGGCGGATGAGTTGTTTAGGTGAGCTGGCAACTCCGGCCGCCCTTTCGATGGTTGTTGTTCCGATACGACGAGTAGCTACGCTGCTTGGCTGTTGTCGATTTTGCCAAGCGGCTGGCGTGCTTATTGGGCGCGTGCGATATCTTGCCGCAGTTGCATCAGGTTTGGTTCATCGGGAAACAGGCTGAGCCCTGCATCCACTGTGGCCATGGCGGCCTGCGCGTTGCCGTTTGCCAGTTGCTCGCGACTCTGGGCCAGCAGGAGTTCCCGTACATCATTGATTCCTTGCTTGGCCGCCTCATTGTCGGCATCAATCGAAAGCACGATCTGATAGGCGTCATACGCATTGCCGCCAGACGGTGCGATCAAACGCCCCACCTTGGCATGGACACTGGCGACCTTAAGCAGGCGCTCGATCTTCTCCGCCTTTTCCGCGCTGATGGGCTCAATTTGGGCTCGGGGTAAGTCGGCCACGGGCGGCGTCTCGGCATCCGAGGTCACCGCTGTAGGGGCTTTCTTCTCCGCCAAGGGGGCTGAAGCCTCATCACCTGACAGTACCAGAACCGCCGCCAATCCCGCCACGGCCAGGGCGCCGGCACCCGCCACCCAAGGCAGCCAACGATGATCCGATCCAGACTTGCCCCCGCCTTTAAGCTGCAACTCGGCCGCACGCACGGCCTCGGAAAATTCGCTGGCCGAAGCGAACCGCTCTTGGGGCTTTTTCGCCAATGCGCGCTCAATCACCTTGTCCATTGCCCGGGGTAACGTCGGATTCAACACCGAGGGCAACTCCGGCTTGGCGTTAATGATCTTGTGGATCACCGTGTGGGAGGCATTGGCATGGAAACAGTGTTCGCCGGTGAGCAGCTCGTAAAACAACAGGCCTGCCGAAAACAGATCGGAACGTTGGTCCACCGCCTCGCCCACGCACTGCTCCGGCGACATGTAGCGCGGCGAACCGAGCACGGTACCGACACGGGTCAGCTCGGAAGAATCCAGCTTTGCGATGCCGAAATCCGCGATCTTGACGTTGCCATTGGTGGTAATGAAGATGTTGGCGGGCTTCAGATCCCGGTGAACCACACCCAACTTATGGGTGTAGGCCAGGCCAGTTAGCACCTGCGTGATAATCTTGATGGCTTGCTGCAGGGGAAAGCGAATGCCGTCTCTGAAGTATTCCGCTAGCAGCCGCCCCTCAACGAATTCCATGACGAAGTAGGGTTCGCCATCAATTTCACCGGCGTCGAACAGTGTCACAATATTGGGGTGCGCCAGTTTGCTGGTGGCCAGCATCTCGTTGCGAAACCGGGTCCGCAACTCAATGCCCATTTCGCCCTGTAGCAGATCCTTATGGATCATTTTAATCGCCACATGGCGCTGCAGGTCCGGGTCGTAGCCCTTGTAGACCACGCCCATGCCGCCCTCCCCCAACACACTGACAATATCGTATTTGCCGAATCGGCGATTGCCGGAAGGACCGGGACGAATGACAGTAGCGTCGTGGGACATGTTGTTACCTAGTTTCCTGTACTGATCTTAATCAGCCTTCCGCCGGCAACAGGAAGAACTCTCCTGCCTCGTGCCCGGCATATTTCACGGCGCCGTAATCCGGCACCTGTTCGTAATTCATCGCCCGCGAACGCTTGCGCACTTCGCTCAGCACCGAGATGTACAAGGCATTGCCATCAAGCAGTTGGTCGTTGCCCCGCAGCGCGCCCAGCAGTGCACCGGCAAACACGGAATGACCATTGGCGCCGGCATCCAGTACTGGCTTGGTGCCGCCAGAGGTCAGCACGGTACGCGCGCGAACATCCATCATTACCTTGAGCCATTCGGTCCGGTCGGCATCGCTCATCATTGTCGACTGACGCGGCACCGAGGCGGTTGATAGCGTCCCGGCATAACAGGAATCCGCGACCACCATGATGTGACGCGCTTTCATGGTATTGAGCTGATCGGAGATGGCGGTGTTGGAAATCCAGTTGGCCTGATTATCGGGCTCGGCATCGATGGGCAGCCAATAGCCGCGATCATTGGCCTCGTCCATTTCACCGTGCCCGGCATAGTAGATTAGCAGGTTGTCGTTTTCCTGCAGGGAATTGCGCAACTCGTTGATCGCGGAAAGCATTTCATAGCGACTGGCATTCAGCAGCAGGCGGGTGTTGAAGCCGTACCGCTGGCTCAGCACTTCGGCCACCTGCCGCGCATCGTTCTGGGGAGTCTCCAACTTGGCGTAGTATTGGTAGTCCTGATTGCCGATGACCAGTGCGTGATAATTACCCACCCCGATCTCCGCCTTCAATTTGGCATAGCCGCCGGTGGCCGTCAGGCGTAGATCCTGCGCTGGCCGGAGCTCGTCCTCAACGTAGAAATTGAATCGGAATACCAGCTCCTGGCTGATCTTGTCCACGGCCTTCAGTTCCACCGGGGTGCGCTTGCCGGTCACCGGCAGGTTGACCCAGAACAGGTTGAACTCGTCCACCTCAATCGGTACATCGTTCACATAGAAGGATTCCAGGCCATTACGAGCACTGACCTTGCCAATGATTTCGCGTTCCTTTTCCGCATTGCGCAGTAAAACGGTCGGGCCAGTACGGGTCAAGGTGATGGGTGGGTCGATGATGTCGATGCTGGGTTTGCTGCCGGCGGCTGGCACGGTGGCCTTGGGCGCGGGCACCTGCGGAGCCTGAGCCTGTTGGCGAACCTTGGCCGCATCGGCCTCCGCCTTCTGACGGGCTTTCTCGGCTTGCTGGCGGGCGCGCTCGGCAGACGCCTTATCCTGTTCAAGTTGTTCGACCGTATCCGCCAGCATCGCCACCTGGGCTTGCAGCTCCGCCGTGGCGGTAATACTGGACGTATATTGCAGATTATCCGTGTTCAGGCCCGAGGCGCGGCGATACCAGTTCAGCGCCTCCACTGAGTCTTGTGCCACACCCAGCCCCTTCTCGTACAGGCTGCCTAGGTTGATCTGGGCGCGGGTGAAGCCAGCGTCCGCCGCCTTGCGATACCAATGTGCGGCGGCTTGATAATCGGGTTTGAGGCCCAAGCCTTTCTCGTAGATCTCGCCGACATAGGTTTGCGCTTCGAGATCACCTTCCTGCGCCATGGGCAGCCAGGTCTTGAGCGCGGTGGCGTAATCAGCCCGGTCAAAGGCCGTGAATTCACCTCCGCGGATGGCGCAGTCCGAAGCGGTTGTCTTGATGGGTCGCCGCGGCGTTAAAAATGTTGCTTGGCGGCCCAGCTGCCTCACCTGCCCGGGTAGTAGACAGTCCACCACCATCAAGGCATCGGCTTCCTGCTTTTCCTTGGCAGCGGCCAGGGCTGGATCAGACTCCGTGCCAGCACATCCCGCCAATAGCAGGATTCCAAGGCTAGCCCCGTAAAGTCGCACCGACATGCGCCGGGCAGCCGTCTGACTCGCCCTAAACATACCTGTCTTCATCGCCATATTCTTACCGCCTTCTAACCGGCCAACTCTGGAGCCCGACGGCTCCATCCATCCTCCTAGCGCCGCTGTGGCGCTAGAAGAAACTAATAGCACACTATTCCAAATCCGATAGTAATCGCTTCGCATATTCACGCCAACAGCAGCGATGATCGAACGTTGGCTCAAGCACGAAATGGGCATTCGGCTGCCGGGTGGCAAATGACTCCACCCAGGCCTGCCGAATGATCCTGTCCTTGCCACCCGACACATGAAACTGCTCAATCTGCGTATCCAGGGGGGGCAGCGCCATCGGGTCCAACGATGCCAACAAAGGCGTATAGCCATGGGCAACAGTCCAGGCACCCACATTTAGATTTCCAGCCAGAGTCACAACCCGCAGTTGGTAATTCTCCGCTAGCGCCGGCGCCATGAGCACTGCCAAGGCACCGCCCCCACTGTGGCCTACCAAAACGACTTCTCGGTAGTCCTCGGCCAGTTGGATAACGGCCTCGACCAGGCTGGCTACTACTAACGCTGAATAACGCCCAAAGGTCCACCAATACGGCTTGCAATCGTTCACGACTCCTTGTCCCTGCGCGGCCAGTCGCGCCTGGT
>JAEZAA010000242.1 GCA_023430625.1 Pseudomonadota bacterium | reverse complement strand
GTTCGAAGCTCAGCGGGCCAGCTTGGCTTTGTGAGTGAGTGACGTGAGATAAAAGTGACGTGAAATAAAAATGGCGCCTTCTGGCGCCATTTTTATAGTCGACGGCTGATGCCCGATTAAAACGGGATGTCGTAATCCACAACAAGTGGGGCATGGTCGGAAAAGCGGGTGTCGCCATCGATCCAGGCACTGTCGATGGTCTCTCTGAGTCCTGGTGTGACAATCTGGTAGTCGGTCCGCCAGCCCGCCTGTTTGCGCCAGCCTGCGGCCCATTGCGGCCACCAGGTGTACTGCTTCTTCTCCAGATTCAGTTCGCGAAACGCGTCGATGTACCCCAGGCGGTCGAACAATTCGTCAAAGCGCCCACGCTCATGGGGCATAAAACCCGACACTTCTTGCGTATGCCAGCGGCTGTTGGCATCGGTGACCAGGTGCACGCTGTGCAGGCTGGCGCAGAAGATAAACTGACGCCGCTTGCGGAGCGTTTTGTTGAGGTGCACCATCAGGGCATCCATGAAGTCGTCTTTTTCCTGCTGCTTGGCGGCATCCGCGCCCAAAGCGCAGGGAGCTAGCAGCGTGGCGACGCTGACTTTGTCAAAGTCGGCCTGGAGGAAGCGGCCCTGACGGTCCGCCGGTTCATAGGTGAAGCCGGTCATGATCGCCTTGGGCATGATGCGGGAGTAAATGGCTACACCACCTTCCCGGACATCTTCGGCGTCAAAGAAAAAAGCTTCGTAGCCGTTGGGGTGATAGATCCCGTCATCCAGCTCATAGACCTTGGCCTGGATATCCTGTACGCACACGACGTCGGCATCCTGCGCCCGCATCCAGTCGAAAAAACCGGCTTCGGCGGCGCGTTTTAGGCCGTTGACGTTGATCGTGACTACCCTCATAGATGTTCCCTATAAAGCTTTGCGTGTATGATACCGAATTCACATTTCTTTCAAAAGACCGCATTGGTGGCACAGAACATGTATGACTATCAAAGGGAATTTATCGAGTTCGCAATTGCTCGTAACGTTTTGCGTTTTGGTGAGTTTACTCTGAAGTCGGGCCGTATCAGCCCTTATTTCTTCAATGCGGGTTTATTTAATTCCTCCCGAGCGCTGGCTCAGATCGGTACCAGTTTCGCCGCCTCCCTTGAGCAGAGCGGAATTGACTATGACCTATTGTTCGGGCCGGCCTATAAAGGTATCCCGTTGGTGTCGGCAACAGCGGTAGCGCTTGCCACCAAGTACGATAAAGATGTGCCTTACGCCTTCAATCGCAAGGAAGCCAAGGATCATGGCGAGGGCGGTATGTTGGTGGGCGCGCCGTTGCAGGGCAAAGTGATGATTGTCGACGATGTCATTACGGCAGGCACCGCGATTCGCGAGGTGATCAATCTTATCGGTCAGGCGGGCGCCGAACCGGCCGGCGTACTGGTGGCGCTGGATCGTCAGGAGCGGGGCAAGGGCGAAAAATCCGCGATTCAGGAAATCCAGGAGCAGTACGGCATACCGGTGGTAAGCATCATTAACTTGCAGCAAATTCTCGACTACCTGGCGGATCACCCCACGCTTGGTGAGTTTGCGTCTAAAATTAGTAGCTACCGGGCGCAATACGGCATCTGACGAATCAGCTGTGAGGTTGGTTGACCGTTATGCGTCCTGAATTCACCGAGGAGTAGGTTCTACCATGGGCTTTCGCTCTTTAAAGGTGTTGTTGGGCACCTCGATCCTGGCGCTGTTTTTGGGTCAAATGGAGGCCAACGCGAAAGGCGCTAATCATTACCGGTATCGTGACCACAATGGCGCGGTTGTGATTGGGGCGACCATTCCGCCGGAGTTTGTCTCCAAGGGCTACGAAATCCTGAACGCTACCGGACGGGTCATCGAAGTCGTGCCGCCTGCGCTGACGGAAGAGCAGATCGCCGTGCGCGAGGCAGCCAGAGCCGAGGCGGAGCGTCAAGCTAAAGAGGATGCTCTGCTGATGCGTCTATACAGCACGCCGGAAGATGCCGAACGTGCCCGAGAACGCCGTTTGCAGGAAATCCGCGGCATTATCAGCCTGAAGCAGGGCAAGATTCAGGCACTCAGCGCTCAGATCCAGGAAGTCTCCGGCCAGGCGGCGAACATCGAGCGTGCGGGGCGACAGGTGCCGGACGAGATGCTGGAGAAGATTCAAAAGCTGCGGACGAGTGTGCGCGATCTGCAGGCAGAGATCGGGCAAAATGAACAGGAAATAAAAGGTACAGAGCGGGATTTTGCGGCCAAGATCGAGCGCTTACAGCAATTGGTCAAGAAGCGTGCGGCTACAACGGCGACGGCCGCCGGTGGCGTTTAAGAACAAGTAGGATGCGGCTCGACGGATTTGTCGATGACGGGTCAACAAAGTCGATGACAGGCTAATAAAAAGAAGGCGCTCATGAGCGCCTTCTTTTTTGCCTGGCGAAACCTATTAAGCGGTTTCAGCGGTCTTTACGTTCGCCTTGTTCTTGGCGGAAGAGGCTTTCTTGGCAGCTGCTTGCACAGGTTGAGACTGCTTCAGGTTCTCAACGGCTTTCTCTGCGCCACCTTCAATCTTTACCAGAACGTCGCTGACGTAGGTGTTCAGCTTCTTGTTGAAGTTGCGCAGTGACTCGGACAGGTTGTCCACGGCTTGGTCGTGCTTGGCGCGCAGTTCGCTGACGCTGATGCTCTTGGTTTGTACTTCAACTTTTTCTGCCAGGCCAAAAGGACGGGCCATCAGGCTTTTGTATTGGCTTTCGACGATGCCAATACCCTTGTCGATGGACTGCTGAATCTGCTCTTGATATGACTTCAACTTGCTCATGACGCGGTCTCCTACCGGGAATGATGACGATGGAGGGGCGTGCTCCCCTCATGAATACAGCGTCGACCATACCCCCAGAAATTAGAATATTCATACTAAACCCCGGGAAATCGATAGAACCCTGATGCGCTGGAGCCTCCTTGGAGGCTGGCACAGGAAGTGTCGAACTTCTCATTTCCGGTTTTATTCCCGCCTGATTCCATTTCATTGCAAATTTTTAATACAAAAGAGTCTGTCGCTTTTTGCTGGAAGGCATGTGACTCGATGTCCTGTTTTTTGTCAGAAATTGCCAGTTTCGTGAGGTTGGCGCCGTTCTGGGTAACGCTAACAGCTTGTCACGTAACATATTATTTCTCGGATGTTACATCTGGTAAACGTGACAAATCTGTCGCTGGAAATCTACATGAGGGAAGAAATGGGCAGGGAATGTCTGAGCTTCGCGACAGTTGCTGGTGCGCGAGCCGAACGATGAAAATCCAATCCGCCACGACATCGACCCTTCGTGGCTAGACGAATCAGAGCTGTTGGATCAGGCGTTTAGTTCACTGTTGTCAGGCGCCTCCAATGCGAAAACGAGTAGAAAACAGATCAGCGGCGAAAAAATGAACGCCTAATAAAGACTGTTTTACACAAAACAAACACGTTTTTACAGAAAAGTGACATTTATCACAGTGAGGTTTTATGGGCGCGCGTACTAATATTTTGTTCTCGGCTATGTGCCTGCTTGCCACCGCCAGCAGCGTATCCGTCGCGGCGACTAGCAACCAAACCGTTCCAACACGAGCTGCGGCAACGCAAAGCGTTCCAACTCGTGCCGCCACAACCACAACAAAGGTTGTTGCACCCACGACCACTACGACTAAAGCGGCGACCACTTCCGTGCCGACTCGCAGCACGGCAACGACCACCAAGCCGACCACCAGCACACCGGCCAAAACCACTACGACACCGGCTAAGACCACTACGACACCGGCTAAGACCACTACGACCAAGCCGGCGACGACAACTACAGCCACGAAGCCTGCAACGACGACGAAGCCAACGACTTCGACCGTGCCAACTCGGGCGGGCTCGACTCAGACGTCAACTACCAAGCCGTCTACCACAACGCCCTCGACGACCAAGCCTTCAACCACGAAGCCCGTCATCGAGATCACTAATGAAACATTAAATAGTCGCCCGACAAGCGGTACAAGCTCAGGCACTGGCAGCACCAGCACGACCAGCAAGAAGCTGAGCTGGAATATCCCCAGCAAGCGCGTGGATGGCTCGAGCTTTGCGCGTCGTGAATTGGGCGGTTACTTCCTGATCGTGAAGAACCTGGCAACCGGTGGCGTGAATCAGGTGCATGTGTCCAACCCGGATACCACGAGCTATGCCCTGAACACCTTCCGCTCAGGCAAGTACAGCTTCTCCATCAAGAGCTATGATCTGGATGGTCTGGAGAGCCCTTATTCTGAGTGGGTTAATGTGACGATCTAAGGCGTCTTATGATCCGACCGCTATGATGAACGGTTCGATCATCGGATGGGATAAGTCACGGCAGATTTGCCAGTAGACGCTCCAGTTCGGCGGGGTCCTTGGTTGGGACCCCCGCCGTTGCCTGTTGTTGATAGCCGGGCAGATAACGACTGAGCAGCCGCGCAATCCAGAAGCGCAATGCGGCAAGACGTAATAGATGTGGCCAGGCCAGATACTCCTCCTCCCGCCAAGGCCGCTCCCTCCGATACCCTTCCAGTAAGGCCTGAAGCCGCGTTGGCTCCAGCGCATCCGTACCGCTCCGGCACCAGTCAATCGCCACGACCGCCAGGTCGAACAGCAGAATGTCCCAGGCGCTGTGATAGAAGTCGATCAGGCCGCTGATGTGATGGTCGCTAAAGAGTGCGTTGTCGCGGAACAAGTCCCCGTGTATCAGACCCTTTGGGCAAGCCAGGAGCAGTTCCTGCTGGCGGGCGTACTGGTCGATCTCCAGGCTCAGGCGGATTGCCGACTCAGGAGGCAGTTGCCCGGTTAAGCGATGTTGGGCTTGGCGCATCCAGGCCAGGTCCCGGCGGACCGGCGGGGAATAGGGCGCCTGCGGCGCGACAAGGTGCATCTGGCCTAAGAGAGTGCCGACGGTTCGGCAGTGGCTAGTGTCGGGGGTCATCACATGATTCCCCGGCAGACGCGGCGACAGAAAAGCAGGCTTGCCCTGGACACTGTTGAGAAAGACGCCGTTGGCAGCACGGAGCGGCGCGGGAACGGGAAAGCCCTGTTGCGCCCACCAAGTCAAAATGCCGCCAAAGATCTGCACCTCGTCGGCACTGTGGGTTTCGAACAGGGTCAGGACCAGGCGTTGCAGTGGGGCGGGCGGCGTGGGATCGGCTGGATTGAGGCGTGCGCTCGGCCCTTCTTCTTGTGGCAGCGCCAGCTCCGCATCTACGAAATAATTGGTGTTTTCGATGCCCCTGCCAATCGGCTCCAGGGCGCGCAGTTGGGCGGCGGGATCGATGCGCCGCAGCAACAGGTGGACTTCGGCGGGTGAGACCTGGGTGAAAACCGCCATTGGCGCAAGCTGTCCTTAATTCTCATGATCCCAGTGAGTAACCGGGGGCTTTCTAGGCTCGTGCGAACGTCTATATCCTTGAGCGGACGTCACCACTCCAGAATCTTCCAACTGGGGATCAGCAGTACAGGCTTGTCCTGCCGTATCCATTCGCCACCATCCGCCGGCACCAGATAATAGTCGGGTCCGGTTTCAGGAACGACGCGGATCTGCACCAGCTCGCCATTGACCCGGTAGTCGTAAAAGGTCTCCGATTTGCCATGGCGAATGGTTACGGTGGGTTCGCTGGGCGCCACGTCGGAATCCTGAGCATGGGCAGTAAGCAGGGGAAGGCCGGCAAAAAACAGGATGAACAACGTCTTCTTCATTGGTAACCTTGCAGTTTTGCGGGCCCAGGCCCGTCCAGAGTGCGCAGGGCCGGTGGCATCGCCGGTTGACTGAATCCATTGAGCCCATTTAACTCCGTTGGCCATCATGAGTAAAGTTTCCCCGAATGCCCCCGTCGTCCTGGTGGACGGTTCTTCCTATCTGTTCCGTGCCTACCATGCGCTGCCCAAACTGACCAGCTCCTCCGGCCAGCCAACCGGCGCCATCAAGGGCGTGATTGGCATGTTGCGCAAGCTGCGCCAGGATTTTCGCGACTCCAAGATCATTGTGGTGTTCGACGCCAAGGGTAAGAATTTTCGCCATGACTGGTACCCGGACTACAAGGCGCACCGCCCGCCCATGCCGGAGGATCTGGTGGCCCAGATCGAGCCGCTGCACCGCCTGATCCGGGCCATGGGATTGCCCTTGATCTGTCAGGCCGGGGTTGAAGCCGATGACGTGATCGGAACCCTGGCGCGCCATGCAACCGAGCGCGGCATCGATGCCATTATCTCTACCGGCGACAAGGACATGGCGCAGCTGGTCAACCAGCACATCACATTGATCAACACCATGACCGATACTCGCATGGACGAGGCGGGCGTGAAGGAGAAGTTTGGCATCACGCCCAGCCAGATCATTGATTACCTGGCCCTGGTGGGCGACACCGTCGATAACATTCCCGGCGTGCCCAAGTGCGGCCCCAAGACGGCGGTGAGGTGGCTGGAGGAGTACGGTTCGCTCGACGGCGTCATGCGCAATGCCGACGCCATCGGCGGCAAGATCGGCGAGAACCTGCGCGCGAGCCTGGAGCTGCTGCCGTTGTCCTACAAGCTGGCGACGATCCAGACCGATGTGGCGCTGGAGCAGGACATCGAGGAAATCATGCCGCAGCCGGTGGATCGCTCGGAGCTGGCCGGCCTGTACCAGGCCTTCGAGTTCCGGGGCTGGTTGCGGGAAGTCGAGCGGGAAGGGGGAGCCGAGGGTTCGGGAGGATCGACCATCGCCCCCGCGTCCACAGAGGCAGAACCGACCGAAGCAGAGGCGAAACCGGGAGCCATCGAGCGGGATGCCTATGCCTGCGTGCTGACGGAAGCCGACTGGCAGCAGTGGCTGGAGCGTTTGCGCCAGGCTCCCGCCTTTGCCTTCGACACGGAAACCACCAGCCTGGACTATATGGAAGCGCGGATCGTCGGCGTTTCCTTTGCCACCGGTGCGGGTGAGGCCGCCTACGTGCCACTGGCCCATGATTACCTGGGCGCGCCGGAGCAACTGGACCGGGACAAGGTGCTGGCGGACTTGAAGCCATTGCTGGAAGACGACGCCAAGCCCAAGGTGGGGCAGAACCTGAAGTACGACATGAATGTGCTGGCCAACCATGGCATCCGGCTGCGGGGCATTGCCGAGGACACCATGCTGGAGTCCTATGTGCTCAACTCCGTGGCGACCCGCCACGACATGGACAGCCTCGCCAAGCTGTACCTGGATCACGGCACGATCAAGTTCGAGGATATCGCCGGCAAGGGCAGCAAGCAGCTGACCTTCAATCAGATTGAGGTTGAAAAAGCTGCCCCCTACGCCGCCGAGGATGCGGATGTGACCTGGCGTCTGCACCAGACCCTGCGGCCCCAGGTTGGCGCCGAGGTGGGGCTGGAGCGGGTGTATCGGGAGATTGAGATTCCCTTGATCCCGATTCTCGCGGGCATGGAGCGGCAAGGTGCACTGGTCGATGCCCAGTTGCTGGCACGTCAGAGCGAGCAGTTGCAGGTTCGCATGCAGGAGTTGGAGCAGGAGGCGTTTAAGCTGGCCGACCAGCAGTTCAATCTGGGCTCGCCCAAGCAGTTGCAGGAAATCCTCTACGACAAACTGAGTATCCCGGCACCCAAGAAAACCCCCACCGGCCAGCGCTCCACGGCGGAGCCCGTATTACAGGAACTGGCGGAGCAGGGCTACGAGTTGCCGTCGGTGATTCTGGCCTATCGCAGCCTGAGCAAGCTCAAGTCCACCTACACCGACCGCTTGCCGGAGCAGCTTAACCCGCACACCAAGCGCATTCATACCTCCTATCATCAGGCGGTGACGGCCACGGGGCGGCTGTCGTCGTCGGATCCCAACCTGCAGAACATTCCGATCCGCACCGAGGAAGGTCGCCGCATCCGACAGGCCTTTATCGCGCCCCAGGGATATCGTTTGGTGGCGGCGGATTATTCCCAGATCGAGCTGCGCATCATGGCCCATTTGTCCCAGGACGCGGGCCTGCTCAAGGCATTTGCGGAAGGGCAGGACATTCACCGGGCAACCGCGGCGGAAGTGTTCGGCGTGCCGCTGGAGGAGGTGACTGGCGATCAGCGCCGCAGCGCCAAGGCGATCAACTTTGGCCTGATCTACGGCATGTCCGCCTTTGGTCTGGCGCGCCAGATCGGGGAGGGGCGCAACACCGCTCAGAGTTACATCGATACCTATTTTGAGCGCTACCCCGGCGTGCTGGAATACATGAACCGTATTCGCAAGCTGGCCCACGAGCAGGGCTATGTGGAAACCCTGTTCGGCCGGCGCCTGTATCTGCCCGAGATCAACAACCGCAACAAAGGCCTGCAGGCGGCTGCCGAGCGCACGGCCATCAACGCGCCCATGCAGGGCACGGCGGCGGACATCATCAAGCGCGCCATGATCCGGGTCGATCATTGGCTGCGGGAATCCCAGTTCGATGCCCGCATGATCATGCAGGTGCATGACGAACTGATCCTGGAGGTTCGCGAGGATCAGGTGGAACCGGTGATGGCGGGGCTGAAGGCGGAAATGGCGGCAGCGGCCGAACTGGCCATTCCGCTGCTGGTGGAAGCGGGCGTGGGCCTTAATTGGGATGAAGCCCACTAAGTAACGATCTTACAACCGACTGCGCGGCTCCTGGGCTGCGTTGTCCTTGCGCGCCGGTGCTCAGTCCGCCTTGCCCAGAATCCGCTCGTAACGGTTATGAGATCGTTACCAAGTCACAGGTCGCCTTTTGCAGAGACCGTGGCCAGGGTCACAACATTGGGTTTGCGCCCGGGCGGGGGAAGTTGCTCTAATCAAGACCATTGCTAACAGCCTGTAACGACTCGTCGGTGCGGGCTTCAATTTGGTGTTGCGGTGGTCGTATGGAATCCAACCTGGCGGTCCAGATCCTGGGCACGGCGTTTCTGTTTTTGATGACCCTGGGAATGGGCATGGCGATGGTCGGCGACGACATTCGTCGCATCCTCGTTTACCCCAAGGCGGTGGCCATCGGCACCATCAACCAGATGATGATTCTGCCGCTGGTGGGGCTGGGCTTGGTGCTGGCGTTCGAGGTGGAGCCGGTCATCGCGGTTGGCCTGTTGCTGCTGACCTTTTGCCCCGGCGGTGTCGGCTCCAATGTGTCGACCTTGCTGGCCCGGGGAGACGCTGCCTTATCCGTGACCCTGACCTTCATCAGCAGTTGCCTCATCGTGCTAACCCTGCCGTTGCTGACCAATGCCTCCATGGAGTTCTTCATGGGGCAGACCCTCACTCAAAAACTGCCGGTGGGGGATACGGTCTGGCGGGTGATTGGCATGATCCTGGTGCCGATTGCGCTGGGCATGTCCATTCGTCGGCGTTGGCCCGGTTTCGCCCTGCGCGCCGAGCACTACGTCAAGATCAGCGGCTTTATCCTGATGGGCGTCATGATCACCGGCATCGTGATCAAGGATTTCCAGCTGATCCTGACCTACGCCGAGCGGGCTGGCGGTATAGCCTTTGCCCTGTGCGGCATCACCATGGCGCTGGGCTTTTTCAGTGCGCGGTTCTTCGGGCTGAACCGGCCGCAGGGCATCACCATCGCCATTGAAGTGGGTACCCAGAACAGCGCTCTGGCCATTGTCATCGCCAGTATTCTAAACAACAGCCAGCTGGCGATTCCGGCGCTCATCTATACCGTTGCCAACTCCCTTGCTCTCGTGTTGATCATTGGCTGGGCCAATCTGCCGAAACAGCGCCGCGCCCTGGATCGGGAGCGGGCGCTGCAGGCAAGGATGATGGAGTCTGGTCAGAGTGCCGGCACCGCGCGAGGTGCGGTGGTGGCAGGGCGTTTGGAAGGTGCCGACTGAGCCGGCTGCTGTGAACCCTCCAGGATGTTGAGCGCGATCAGCTCCGGTTTGCGCAGCAGGGCCTTGCCTGGCAGGTCCAGATGCTCGATGTCCCGATAGCGCTCCAATTCCCCGCGAACCAGCACGCCCATGATGTCGGGGTGGATGTAGTATTCCCGGCACACGCTCAGGGTGTTGCCCAGTTCCTGTGCCACGCCACGCACCAGTGTCGTGTCCAGCTTGCGGCGTGGATTGTTGGCGACCTCCTCGCAGGCCGCCGCATACTTCTCGATCGCCAGCGTGGTGCCGCCCCAGGTGCGAAAATCCTTGGCGGAGAAGGGCCCGTCGGCGATGGCCTGGATGTACTCGTTGACGTCCCGCGAGTCCACCGGCTTGCTGACGCCGTCCTCCAGATAGCGGAAGATTTCGTAGCCAGGCAGTTGCGAGGTTTCCCGCACCATCTTGATCAGGCCGGGATTCTTGATGTTGACCTTGCGGTACTGCCCGCTTTTGCCCTTGAACTCCAGGCGCAGAACATCGCCTTCATCCTTGAGATGCTTGCGCCGCAAGGTGGTCAGGCCGAAGGTTTCATTGGCGTCGCGGTAACACTCGTTGCCGACCCGCAGGTGCGTTTCATCCAGCAGCTTTACTACCAGCGCCAGCACTTTTTCCTTGGGCCACCCCGGCTGTTTCAGATCATGAATGATGCGGCGCCGAATGCGCGGCAGGGCATGGCCAAATTCGCTCATGCGGGCAAACTTGGAGCTCTGGCGGAACTGGGTCCAGTCCGGGTGATACAGGTACTGCTTGCGCCGTTTCTGATCGAGGCCGGTGGCCTGCAGGTGGCCGTCCGCCAGGGCGCAGATCCAGACCTGCTCCCACATGGGGGGAATCACCAGTGCCTCGATGCGCTGCAGAACCGCAGGGTCGCACACCGGCTCATTGTTCGCATCCAGGTAGCAGAAGCCGCGCCCCTTGCGCTGACGCCGGTAGCCGGGAGCCGAATCGCTGACATAGACAAGGTGTGCGGGGCACTCCATGACTGCGGTGCCGCCTGTGCCTAAAGCACAAAGACGAAGAAGATGAGCCCGATCAGGATGCCGATGGCCAGATAGGCCAGGGAGTGGAGCATCATGCCAGGGTCGAGACGGTCATCGATGGGTTTGCCGGGACCTTTGCGGATCGCCATGAGCAGTCCTCCTCCAGTTCAGTTGCCGGTTCGTTCAGTCGCATCAAGTTGGATAAAGTCAGATCGTTATTTTGTGACCTACGTCCGATTCTCTCCCTATCTTAGAGTTCTGACGGCCCGAGCCGGAATTTGGCGACAGGCCCCGCACGCTAGTCTGGCGGGGCATTTACGCGGCACGCGGGCCTGTTGCTGCAAGCCTGTCTTGTTTTTGCTACATCTTTCCATTTTTTCGGCTCGCCAATACAGTCGGGCAGTCACTCGGCGTAGCCCGTGAAGTGGACGAGCCGCACAGGATGGACGTTTAGCATCTGCTAACTATCTTAAAAAGCTACGAATATTAACCATTTTCTACAGCTTGCGGTTCGTCTCTGAGCTATAAATCCTGGGAAGGGTGGATGTTCTGGTGAGTTGTCTCAAATTGGAGACATGGCTGAAGATGTCGCCCGGTAATGCTCTTCCTACCGACCTTTTGTTGAGTCTGATATGAAACCCATTTTCATGGTGGCGCTGACCGGTGCCGCAGGATTGCTGGCGGCCATGTGGCTGGAATGGAATGAGCCGGACCTGAATGCGGCGCCCGTGACCGCTGAGTCCGACATGGCGATTGCAGCCAGCCCGGAGAGCCTGCAGCCGTCGCTGGCGCCGGTCGATGAGTCCGAGCCGTTGCGGCAGGTGGCCTCGGCTCAGCCGGCAGGCGAGCCTGAGCTGCCGGAGTCTGCCCAGGGCAATCCTGACTACCCGACCTTTGCCTCTCGTTTTGATGAGATCAGGGCGCGACGGGATGGCCTGCACCTGGATCCGGAGGCCCTGCTGGCGGCCATGCATCAGCCCACGGCCTGGACGGTGGACGAGAGCCAGGCCGAAGGCTTGCCGCTGACCGACGAGGAGCGCCATGACGGGCGCGAGTTCATCCGCTTCAGCCCGCTCAAGGTGGAAACACTGGTGCCTGGCGATGTGATAGAGATTCCCATCTGGCAGGCCAATGCCAATTACCGGATGCAGGTGGATCGGGTGGAAGCGCATGGTGATGGCAACGTGACCTGGTATGGCCACCTGAAGGAGTTTGAGCGGGACAATCAGGTGACCATCACCCGGGGCGAAAGCCTGACCTATGGCGGGATCACCACCCCGGATGCGCTTTATGTGCTGGAGGCCCGGGGCGAAAAAGGATGGATTGCCGACAGCGGGACGCTGTTCAAGGGTGAAGAAGTACCTGTTGAGCCCGGAGAGGCGGTGACGGACTGATCATTTCACGCGCTACGAAATTTCCATTTTTCCTATCTAGAGAACTATCCATGAGTCAATTTCTAAAGAGCTTCCAGCGCTGGGCTGGCGGCCTGGCCCTGGCCGTCGCGCCCTTGGCGGCCAGCGCCGAACAGGTCGACCTGCTGGTTGTCTATGACAGCTACACCAAGAACTACTTCAACGGCCAACCCGACACGGTGATCCGCAATTGGGTGGAGCAGGCCAATACCATGTACAAGAACAGCCAGGTCGATGTTCAGTTGCGCTTGGTCGGCACGCTGGCCCACGAGGAAACGGGCTCGGCCATGGTGGACGTGCTGCACACCCTGCGACAGGACGCCACCGTTGCCCAGAAACGGGAGGAGCTGGGCGCCGATTTCGTCACCCAGATTCATAAAACCGGCAGTTGTGGCGTGGCCTACGTGGCGGTCAACAAGGGCTATGC
>JAEZAA010000214.1 GCA_023430625.1 Pseudomonadota bacterium | reverse complement strand
ACCGAATCCTTCAGCATCAGGTTGTGCACGTTGGTGCGCGGAATGATCACCGCCTGATCGCCCGTCAGCCCCTGGATCTCGCAGGTTGCGAAGAAGCCTTCGATTTTCTCGTTCACCCCGCCCACCGGCTGGGTCTCGCCGAACTGGTTCATGGAACCGGTGATGGCAAAGCGCTGGTCGATGGGGCGCCCGCTGATCGCCGAGATCAGGGCACAGAACTCGGCCATGGAGGCACTGTCGCCGTCGACCTCACTGTAGGACTGCTCGAAGGTCAACGATGCCGCAATCTTCAGGGGCGCCGTCTTGCCAAAGGTGGCCGCCAGGAACGCCGACAGAATCATCATGCCTTTGGAGTGAATCGCACCGGAGAGAGACACGTCCCGCTCGATGTCGATCACCTCGCCATCGCCATAGCGGTACGTCGCCGTGACCCGGTTGGGCATGCCAAATTCATGATCGCCGGTACTCAGCACCGACAGCGCGTTGATCTGCCCGACTTTGTGACCACGGGTATCGATCAGAGTGGTCCCATCCCGGATGCTCTCGAACACCTGGTCCCGAATCCGGCTGGAGCGGTATTCGGCACTACTCAGCGCCTTGTCCACATGCTCGGCGCGAATGATGTTCGCACCGGCCTGCTTGGCCCAGTAATCGGATTCCCGCAGCAGATTGGCGATGTCGGCCGCATGCAGCGAAAGCTTGTTCTGGTCTTCCGCCACCCGGGCACTGTATTCGATGACCCGCATCACCGCCTTGCGGTCGCAATGCATCAGCCCCTTATCCAGCACCAGACTGGTGATGAACTGGGCGTATTTTTGCTGGCTCTCGGGCGTACGCGGCATCTCGCTCTCGAAATCCGCCACCACCTTGAACAGCTCCATGAATTCCGGATCGTATTGCTGGAGCAGCAGGTAGGTATCGCGATCGCCGAACAGAATGATCTTCACCTTCAGCGGGACCGGCTTGGGCTCCAGCGAAATCGTGCCGGACAGGGCCATTTCCCGCTCCAGCGCATTGATCGCAAGACTCTGGGAGCGCAAGGCGCGCTTCAGTCCGTCCCACACGAACGGCTGCTCCAGGACCTTCACCGCGTCCATCAGCAAATAGCCGCCGTTGGCGCGATGCAGTGCACCTGGGCGGATCAGGGTGAAGTCGGTGAAGACGGTTCCCTTGTATGTCAGGTTTTCCACATAGCCGAACAGGTTGTGGTAGTTCGGATTGTCCTCCACCACGATCGGGGAGTTGCCGTCCTTGTCGTGATGAACCAGCAGGTTGATCTGATAGCGCCGGGGAATCTTCTTGTCGAGCGCGGCATAGGCCAGGGCCGATTGCTCGTCGTCCTCATCGAGAAAGATATCCACGTTGACCAGGATGTCCTTCTGCACTTTTTGCAGGAAGTTCACCACATTGGGATAATCCTGGTACTTATCCAGCAGCACCGAGATGGGCTGCTCGCTGACGGCCAGGGCCACTTCCTCGTTAAGCTGCTGCTGTTTGTCCGCGTATTCCTGCTCCCAGCCGGCCAGTTTGCGCAACAGGGTCCGAAGCTTCTTTTCGAGCTTGTTGATGATGTTCTCGAATTCCTGCTTGCGGGATTCCGGCAATGCCGCAAAGGTTTCCGCGCTGTAGGGCTTTTCTCCATCGGTGGCCACCAGGCGATAACCGCCCGGCGTGGTCACCGCCAGTTCCACCTGGTGCTTCTTGGCTTCCTTGGCAACCCGTGCCAGGGCGGCCTCCTGTTTCGTGCCCAACTCGCTTTTGATCAGTTCGGCGCGCTCATAGTAGGACTCGTTGTCGAAGGCCTGGGGAATCGCCTTCTGGAGACGCACCATCAAGTGTTCCATGTCTTTCTTGAGGCCCACGCCCACACCGGCTGGCAACTGCATGACCAGTGGCACCCGAGGATCGTCGAAGTTCGCGATGTAACACCAGTCGCTGGCCGCCTGCGCCAGTCGGCCTTCCCGTTTGAGATAACGCAGCATCATGGTGCGTTTGCCCAACCCATTGGTCCCAACCGCATAGATGTTGTAGCCGGGGTCGCGCATGGAGATCGAGAACCGAATGGCTTCCTGCGCCCGCTTCTGGCCCAGGATTTCATCATTCAAGGGCTGTAGACGGCGCGTACTCTGGAAATGGAACTCTTTGGACTGACAGGGCTTGTACAGGGAATCGAGAGGAAGGGATTTTTTGAAGCTCATTGATTTCTCTTACATCAGGACACGGCCTGAGAAATACGGGATGCGTCACAGCGTGGGATCGGCCTGAGCCAAGAGCCTTTGCTTGCCGAAGGTTGGTTAGAAGTGTATCTAATGTGAAGCGTTCACGAAACCAGCAGGGGGAGATGGATTCCACCCCCTCGGCCGCGTTATCGATCTCAAACTGACGTGCTTAAGTTTTGACGCACCTGGTCGATAACCTGTTGACCCAGGTTACGTCCATTGATCGATCTCCGGACAATTCACCATTCATGTCGTGATGCACGAGTATAGCTGAAAGGACTAGCGATGTTCACGATCTATGGCAATACGCCTCCAGTCTACGACCCCACTGCGGGCGCGCCACACCAACCCACCAAAGTTGCGCCCACGCCAGAAACCGAACTGGTCGGCGAGGTCCTCCTTCATGACAAACGCCGTCATCCCGACCGCCGCGTCCAGGAGATTCCCAACTTTTCTCCGGATCGCCGCCGCCGCAGTCGGCGTGCGCCCATGCTACTTGGCGCCAAGACGGCCAAGCCGGAGCGGCTGGCACCGCGCAAGGGGCTTCACATCGACATCTCGGTCTAGCAC